>CABSHY010000045.1 GCA_902477615.1 uncultured Sutterella sp. | reverse complement strand
GTTTGTGCTACTTCTTGACGCCTGATTTGTACTACTTCCTGACGCCTCCTAACAATGTGGCTTAATTATCTTAATATCTCCAAAGAGATTGGTGAATTGGTTGAATTGTGCATCACCTTTCAGAAGACTTTGGCTTGGAGCTGCGAAAATAAAAATCCAAGCCATTGTTTTTTCTAGCCTTAGATTTTGTATCTAAGATGCAAAAAGAAGGATTCTAGGCCGTAGTCAGACGATCGAATAAAATATTTCCAGATAAAAATGGCCCCATAGGTCTTCCTATAGGGCCAATTCATAGAAATTGGACAGATTTTAAATCTTTGTTTTTTCAACCTTACGAATGTCGGCAATCTCTTCCCAAGTCTTGATCCAACCATCGAGTAAAAGACTATCTTCAATATCCACATCAAGACGATAACCGTCTTCCAGTTCTTCTATCTTTTGCGTTCGATTAAAGGGCGCTTCCGTCAAATTTAAAGCGGTCTGGGGATTCGTAAACTCCAAAACCAAGTGAACCATGGTGCGTTCATCGCCAACATAGTTAAAGTGGATGGAATTCGCATACTCCCGAACATTAAATTCAGGAATGACTTGTGCGTTATCAACCAGTACCTTTACGTCCTTAATTCGGTGAAGAGCCAAGTGGCGAATATTGTCATAACCGTCAAATTGGCAAACTAAGTACAGACGTACGCCTTGTTGAACAAGACCCAGAGGACTGACTGTTGCCGTCTTGGTTTCACGCTTCATGTTGCTATAGGTCAATTCGAGCTTTTTGTTCTCAAATAGACCATTGGAGATCGCATCAAAGAGGCGAGGTTTAATCGGTGGCGGAATTTGAGGCAAAGTGTTATTAACAACGGCAACTTTCTTTAACCAAGCCTTCTCTTTATGAGCTTTGGCCGTACTCTTTAAAGCGCTGTTAGCGGATTCAAACATCGTATCAAAGGCTTTGGTCAGGTGACTCGGAAGTTGATAGCGCAACTGCTCCTGAGCCATATGAATCAAAAGACTTTCTTGCGGCGAAGGATCGGTGAATAAGAGCGGCGTTTCTTCCGTTGATATACGATAGCTGTAGGGCTTTGAGTTTCGATTACAGTCAATCGGTACGATCCCGGAATCAACGAGAGCTTTAAGGTAACGTTGAAGCGTCAAAATGGGTAGGTCAATGCCAATATTTGCAAGAGCTTGTTGAATGTCTCTTGCATCCACAGAACTGTGGCGAGGAATCTTGCGAAGTACTTCTAAATAGATAAGAGCTTGATTAAGTGAGGTCGCATCACGAGACATTTGAATCTCCTTAAAAATTCACTTGCGTCAATTATTGATATTATAAGTCAGATTGCATCCTTGTGCGTCAAAAAATGATAGATGTTTGAATGACTATAATGATCAATGAATGTGATCTGATAGAAGGACCGGAAAATGAGAAAAACAGCAGGTGAAATCGCCCAAAAGCTTGTCGAGGATAAATTGCGCGACTTGCCATCCGGCTACGATGTTTTAACGGAAATTGATATCACTGCCAGAAATGACTCTGAGCTCGATGTTGCTGTTGTTACGCCTTCTGGCATGCTGATCACATTGGAAATTAAGGCCGGAAGCCTTGAAGCCAATTCAGCTGGCAGAATTAATCGTCACTATGCAAGTGGCAACAAAGACGTTACGCATCAACTCAACAATCAAAAGGGGATTGTACGAAGTCGTCTATCAGGATTTAAACCTCGTCCTAATCACGAACACTTTTTGGTTTTGCCTGAGGGTGAACTGATTGGTCAAGCCATTGGGATTAATAAAAGTCAGGTTATTGATTCAAAACGATTTTCTGACATTGTCTCGATCATAATTGATACTGATGAAGCCTCACGCCACCAAGGGCACTTTGCTGACCGTCGTAAACTCATTGATTTTTTGAAGAATCAGTACCAAATCAAACAAAGTCTGGTTTCGATTTCAGAAACCCTGGATTTAAGAAGCAGAGAAAATGCGGCAGGGCTTGCTACTTGGGTACCACGCATTTCTTCGACAAGCCCCATTGTGATTGTTGAAGCTCCAGCCGGCGCCGGCAAAACTCAACTTGCTGCTGCACTACTTCAAAAGGCGGTGGATGAGGGAAAGAAAGCTTGGTACATCAACTATAACCGCAATATCGTTGAGAGGATGCAAGCCATTTCTTTCGCACATAAGGTGAGTTTCATTGGAACGTGGCATGAGTTGGCTTGTGAGAAAACGCATCAAGAAATTGACGGTCATGAAGACCTGTCGGTTGTATTTAATCAGCTCTCGGATGATTTGATTGAAATTTTGAATGAAGGTCTCGATTCAATTGATTACATCATTCTTGACGATGCGCAAGATTTGAAATTTGAGTGGTTGGAAGCTTTAACGAACGCATTAAGCGATACAGGAACTTTCTACGTTCTGACTGATCCTGAAGTGAGAATTTATGAAAGTGAGCCTTTGCCGGAATTTACCGACTACGTAAAACTCACGTCGGATGAATCTGCCCGTGTCCCGCAATCCTTCTTAAATTGGATCAATAAGTACGAACTTACGCGTTCTCAAATGACGACCTCGAGTCCGTACGATGCGCCTGAGCCGCAATTATTTGTCTATACGGGTAAAAGTGAACTCTTGCGACAAACAAAGAATGCTATTGAGCAAGCGCTTAAAGAAGGCTTTACGGAAGATCAGATTGCTATTTTGACTTACACGGGCAGAAACTCTTCAGAAGTCATGAAGTCAACAACGTTAGGTAAGTATCAATTAAAGCTCCATACGGGTTTTAATCAATATAAACAGAGTACTTTTAGCGATGGCACGCTTTACACCGATACGATTCGTCGTTTTAAGGGGCTTCAAGCACCGTGTGTGATTTTGACAGAAGTGGACTTTGAAGAATTAAGCGAAGAGGATAAGTCGCTACTTTACTTAGGCTTGACACGGGCTTCGATGAATCTAAAGATTGTTTTATCGCATCGCGCAAACCTTTCGCTGGCAAAAGTATAGAGTTAACGCACTTTCGTGCGTCTTAAATTGACGCAATGGGTGAAATACTAACAGTGTCCAATAAGGAGACCTGTAATGCCACGACTTATCAATACCATTACGTCGTACTTCTTTAAAAAACAGCGAGACCTTTACTTCGTTAGGTTCTCCCAAGTTGATCGAAGCGACTTCATGGGAATGCCTAAAAATTGCGTACCAAGTCAAATCCCTGGTCGCAAAGAGCTTTTGAAGTGGTTAAAAGAAAATATGCCCCATGTTGAAGTGGGTCCCATCTATACGTTTACTTCCGAAAGTGGTTTTATCGTTGCTCCCTATGACGGCAGTCTTTACGTTGATTTTTCAGAAGAAGACGCTCAAAAGTACGCTGACGTTTGGGAGAATCCAGACACGTCATGCAAGGACCCGCGCTGGCAATGTTATTTCTACCCTCTTGAACAATATAAAGAGAAGTACGGCGGACGTACCCCTGACCCTAAAGAGTTTTACGATGAATTTTAACTGTTGTTCTGATTTGGTATTCATAACCCTTTCCTTTTGATCAATTGGAACGAGTTCATCAATCATTTTGAAAGGGCTGTTTGATTTTGCAGAGGATGGAATGGCAGAGCTTAAAAGCAAACAAACTGAGCTTAATACAAAAGAGGGGAATGGCAGAACAGAGTCTGAGGACCAAAGGACTAATGATTCAGTTCAAGAAGTCTCCCTTCAAGAGGAGATTGAAGCTATTTTCGAAGAGTTTGACGATCTGTTTAAGGAGTTAGCCGATCGATGAAGCCTGTAACCTTAAACGATATCGTAGTATTTCACCGTGAAATTCTTAAACGCTACGGAGGCTGTCCAGGGCATGAAGAGACGACTCGATTAGAAAGTATCCTAGGGCGAGTTCAGAGTCATATTGAGTATGGGCAGATTACCGATATTTTGGAAATTGCCTCGCTTTATTGCTTGTCTCTGGCTCGAGGGCATGCTTTCACGGATGCCAATAAGCGTACGGCTGTTGGCGTGATGATTCTGTTTCTGAAAAGGAATGGGTTGAATGTCTCTAATGAGTCAGACCTTGCAGACACGGTTGTCAATGTTGCCTCGGGTAAATTATCTCAAGTCAAGCTAAGTAACTATTTAAAAACGATTGCAAATTAGTGTTAGGATATCAACGCTGATTGAAACGATTCTTGTATATCTCGAACATTTCTTGACTGACACAACAAAAGACAATTGTCATTTCGGTATCCGAATGATTTCTGCACCAATGAAGAACATTTTTGACTGCAATATCGGTAGCCTCTACTTTGGGATAGCGATAAACACCAGTCGAAATCCCAGGGAACGCGACAGAAGCACAGTCATTTTCCAAAGCTAAATCCAAAGCATTTTTATAACAGTTGGCCAATTGAAGAGGTTCTTCAGGTTCTCCCCAGTAACGGGGGCCTGCGACATGAATGACCCACTTAGCCTTTAAGTCAAACCCATGGGTGATTCGAGCTTCACCAAACTCAATAGGACCCAAACCTACACAGGCTTCTTTAAGTTTCTTGCCGGCGGCTCGATGAATTGCTCCGTCAACGCCTCCTCCGCCCATTAATGAGCGATGAGCGGAATTCACAATCGCATCAGTCTTTACTTTTGTTATGTCAGCTTTAACGACGGCAATGGTTTGACGAACTCCTAGAAGGGGAATGAGGAATCCCCCTTCGTGATCAGAACCATTAAGCAACGCTTCTAAACAGTAAGGCGTCCCTTCATTAGTAAACGAAATAATGTTGCTCATGCTCTTTCCTATCGCTAGAAACCAATCGAGCGGTGATGAGAGTGACCCAATTTAACTTCACATTCATTTTCCAAACGTTGAAGTAAAACTTCAGGCGTATCAATTCGTCGGAATCGAGATTGATTCGCTACCGTTGCAAAGTCACCGGGGGCCAAATAGGTCATCTTTCGAACCTGATTCTTTAAATCTTCTGAGATCGTTTTATCAGGACACAACTTTTCGCAGTAGTTCACAAAGAGCTTTTCTGCTTTATCAGCTTTTAAATAGTCGAACTTCACCTTGATATCAAAGCGACGCAAGCAGGCTTCATCCATTTGATCCAAGTTATTGGTCGTGGCCACAAAAATCCCGTCGAAGTGTTCAATTTGCGTGAGCATTTCATTGACTTGCGTGACTTCCCAACTGTAATGCGCGCCAGAACGCTTTTGCAGGAAACTGTCCGCTTCATCCAACACTAAAATGGCATTGTTGCGTTCGGCTTCTGCAAAGGCTGCTGCAATGTGCTTTTCAGAGTTCCCTAAGTAGCAGTCCAATAAGTCACTGCAACGCTTAACTAAGACAGGACGATTTAAGCATTTGCCCAAGTGTTGTGCCCAAGCCGTTTTACCGGTACCCGGAACACCGTAAAGACAAAGGCGGGCAGCTTCGGCTTCTCTAATTCCGTCAACCATTTCTAATAAATCAGCATCGGCAGTGCTCAAAGACGGATCATATAGTTCAGCTGTAATCGAGCCTTTATTTTGAACAAACACCGGTTTATTCATCATGGAAAGCGTTGAGTTTAAGTGTTCAACAAATACTTTTTCCATGTCCGAACCTTGTTTTGCACTGACTTCCTTCGCAAAATTTGCGGATTGTTCAATGACTGCAGGTGCAATATCTGTACGTTCTGAAAGACTTTTAACGAGTTTTTCGGAGAGTTTGTTGCAGGTCTTTTCATTAATAATGTTTACACGGATTTTCTGAGGAGGAACCTCAACTTCTAAACACATTGCAAAACGACGTAAATACGCTGGGTCCATTTGATCGATGGAATTAGTAATCCAAATGACTGGACATTCGTTCGTTTCTAAGAGTTTATTAATAAACCCCTTATTAGGGTTGCTTTGCTGAAAGTTAAAGATGTCAAAGTTTTGGAAGATATCTTGAGCTTCATCAACAAGCATGACACTATTTTTTTTCTTCTTTAACATGAGACTGACTCGACGATCGTTAGTCATGTGTTCAGAGCGCTCAACAACCGGAGACTCAAAAAGATTCGCACCAACATGAGAAGCAATAGCTTTGCTTAACTCCGTTTTACCAGTACCGGGAGAGCCGTAAAGAAGAATATTGATTCCCTTTTTCTCTTCATCTAATGCAGAAGCGAGAAATGTTGCGGCTTGAGACAACTTCGGATTTAAATATTCGAAATTATCAAGCGTTAACTTGCTACTGTGACTTTCTGTCAAGGTCAACCCCAAAAGAGAATTGATTTCTTCGTTTTCACTCAGAAAACCATTACAGAAGTCATACTCAAAATCAAAAAAGTCCTCTAAATCATCGTTGTCGGTTTTAAAACCGTCAAAGAAGTTGTACTTTAACAACGTTCTATTTCGTTGAAAGGCGTTCTTAAAATCTTCCATGCTACAGTCACTGATAGAGCATAAAAATTGAGCAACATAGATGTCATTTTGAACTTTGCGATTCGTACGCAAAAGCGGTAACTTCAAAAGTTCCAAAATGCTTTGGTTTCGACCATAAACGTTTATGACGGCAGCAACGACCAAAATTAACTGCTCAGCTTTGGTCAATTGAATCGTACTTTCTAATAGCTTTAAGTTATTAACAAAGCGCGGAGGTACTACAGGAGGGCGCTTAACGAACTCATCGTATATACCTAATAAGATTTCGTGGAATTCTTTTTGCTCGGCACTCACGATGCCGTTATCACAAGGTTCAATTTCCTTGGGAATTAAGTCATTAATTTCCGGACGATTTAATAATTTTCCGATATCAAAACGGGAATGATGAAGACGAAGATCATTAAATTCATGATCAACATACATCCAAGTGCTTTCAAAAAGTAAGGCAGAGACCAATAAAAACTGATATAAGCGATTCATACTTTCGTCGTATTGGTGCGACGATTCAGACAAATTACACTGAAACATTTTTGTCCTCTAATTTGTTTTTCGTTCAGTGTTTACTTTAATGGTGCATACGTCAGTTATTGACGTATGTAAGTTGGTTGAACTCGATGAAATACTCAGACTCGCTCAAACTTATCAGACAAAGTCGGCTAAAATTCCATAAACATCAGATACAGAAGGCGAGAACAATGGAACGCAAACGCCAAACAGCCCTAAACGGCGCTCTTTTATACCTACGCATTTTGGATAAACTCTCCGTTCACTCTAAAATGACGGCCGACGGCATCTTGCAAGCCTTGCTTGCCGATGGCCTTGCGGTTGAATTGCGAACTGTGCAACGTGCTCTTAAGGCCATTGTTGAATCGGACTTTTTACACGTAGAGTGTGATAACAGCTCAACGCCTTACGGCTATCGCTTAAAGAAAACTACCAATAGTTTGCATCTGGGTAGTCTCTCGCCACACGAAGCGTTGTTACTTCGTTTGGCGCAAGATCAAATGCGCTACCAATTGCCCACTCGCTTGATGAAGTCCATGAACGGTCTTTTTACCGATGCGCTCTATCACATTCAAACTCATCCAGGCGAGCCTGAAGCTCAATGGCGCAACAAGGTGCGGGTGGTACCGACCTCTCAAACGTTTTTACCGGCCAGCATTCACAACTCGGTTTTTGAGTCCATCTCAGAGGCGCTTTACGAGCAACGCATGATTGAGGTGAAGTACTATAACCAGGAGCGTCAGAATAAGACTGCGCGAGTTATGCCGGTGGCATTGGTTCAACAAGGCGTGCGTCTTTATTTAGTCTGTCAGTTCGAGGGTTACGATAACTACCGGCACTTAGCCTTGCACCGGATAGAGTCTGTCAAATTGCTTTTTGATACGTTCATTTATCCGAAAGACTTCAATTTAACGCGATACATTGAAGACGGATCCTTCGGATTTAGAACGGGGCGTAAGGTTCGAGTGACTTTGACGCTGGATCAGTCCCTAGGTGACTACTTTGCCGAAACGCCCATTTCCAAGGATCAAATTCTTACTTGGAACGATGATCGTACGGAAGCTGTTGTTGTGGCCACGATGCCCGAAACCGAAATGATTCATTGGTTTATTGAAGGGCAGGGGAAGCCCTTCATTATCAAATCCCATATTGAAGTCATCGATGGTGAAGATAATTAACCGTTAGGGCAGCAAAAAAGGCCAAATATCAAAGTCGTCATCATCTTCTTTTTCGGTTGAGCCATCCTTTTTTTGGGTGGCTTTGCCTTTTGATGAAGCGGACAGACCCAGTTCCTTTTCAAGAAAGCGCTTCACAATCAATTGCGAGAGCGCATTGATTTTCTTTTGTTGCTTTTCTGTGATGCCTTTTGGCTGTTGGCGAAGCATTTTTAAAAGAAACTCGTAGTCTTTTTTTGGGTCATCATCGTTATATTTGTTAGGCTCAAACGCCCCGTTATTGAACATGTTGACAATCATGTTTTTTGAGAAAAACTGCATGTCAACATCGTCTTTTTTATTAGC
>CABSHY010000044.1 GCA_902477615.1 uncultured Sutterella sp. | reverse complement strand
TGCCAAATAAAACAGGCTTTGACGAGAAATTTTTTACTCTTTAACTATCAAACTCAGGAGTTGGATTAATCACTCAAACTTTAAACACTAGACCATTCAGAGGTTTCGATTTAATTTTCGAAACCTCTTTTTCTTTGCGCTCAACTCCTAGATAGAACCGCCTAAGAGGTTAGAAAATATTTAAGTACAAAACCTTATTTTTGGGCAAATGTCGTTAAGATTGCGCGAATGGTGGCGAAATGACCATCAACAATCTCCCTGAACTTTAAAGAAGACATCAAAAATGCCTAAACGTATCATGATTCGTTTTGCGAAGCCTTTTTTACAAGCTTCGCTCGTTAAACAAATTCTTATTGGCTTACTTTTAGGGGTAATTTGCGCTTATGTTGCTCCACCTCTTGCCATCTCAAGTGCATTTTTGGGTTCTCTTTTCATTTCAGCATTAAAAGCCGTGGCACCTTTGTTGGTGTTTGTTTTGGTGATGTCTGCCATTGCCAATCACAATGTCGAAACGCGCGCACACATTAAACCCGTCCTTGTTTTATATGTCATCGGTACCTTTGGAGCTGCGTTAATCGCTGTGGTTGCCAGTTTCATCTTTCCGACGCACATTATGTTGGTATCTGCCGACTCGCAAGCGACTGCCATCGGTGGTGTCCAAGAAGTGTTACGCAATATGCTTTTGGCTGTGGTCGACAATCCCGTCAATGCATTATTAAAGGCCAACTTTATCGGTATTTTGGCTTGGGCAACCGGTTTGGGTTTGGCTTTGCGCCATGCCTCTAACGCCTCTCGTGAATTCATGGCAGACCTCTCCCGAGGTGTTGAATTTGTTGTGAGTGTGGTTATTCGCTTTGCCCCGGTTGGGATTTTCGGCTTGGTTGCAAGCACTGTTGCGACAACGGGCTTGGAAGTCTTTGAGGGTTACGTGCAAATTTTGGCGGTGCTTTTAGGTTGCATGGCATTTGTCGCATTGGTTCTTAACCCCTTCTTGGTTTGGGTCGCAACGCACCGCAACCCCTATCCATTAACGTTTGCCACCTTTCGTGAAAGTCGCGTGATGGCCTTCTTTACCCGTTCATCTGCCGCCAATATTCCGGTCAACATGGGAATGTGCCGTCGTTTGAATTTAGACGATGCCACGTATTCGATCACGATCCCGTTGGGTGCCACCATCAATATGGCAGGTGCCGCCATTACGATTACGGTACTGACGTTGGCTGCCGCTCACAGCTTAAATATTGAAGTCAGTTTCGTTTCTGCCGTGATTTTAAGTTTTGTAGCCTCCATCTGCGCTTGTGGTACCTCGGGTGTGCCGGGTGGCTCTTTGATGTTGATTCCCCTGGCTTGTGGCTTATTTGGCATTGACTCGTCAGTTGCCATGGAAGTCGTGGCCGTCGGCTTTATCATCAGCGTTTTGCAAGACTCAACGGAAACGGGTTTGAACTCTTCGTCTGACGTTTTATTTACGGCGGCTGCCTGCATGAGAGCAGAACGCATTGCGATTGAAGAGGATCGTAAAGGTCGAGATGTCCGTGAATTAAGATAGTCTCTCGAAAGCAAGAAAAGCGCTACAGTGTTCGTTAACATGTAGCGCTTTTTTGATTGTCAAATTGACCACAAAGAATGTGCTGTACAACCTTCTCCAAGTGGATAATTTTTTTCACTCGTACAGATGACAGCTCCATGACCGATCGGTTCACGTAGCGACTCTAGAACACTAAAATTTTTAATCGCAGAACGATTGGGGCGATTCGTCGACTTGATTTCAACAGGATGCAGTTTGCCTCTGTGTCGAATTAACAAGTCAATCTCTTCTTGGGTCTTGCTATCTCTGTAAAAGAAAAACTCAGGTTGCTCCCCATTATGAATCCAACTTTTCAAAATCTCGACAATCGCAAAAGTTTCAAAAAATGCTCCTGCATCCTTATAGTTTTTCAACATCTCAGGATCGTCAAACTCACACAAGTAAGAGGCTAACCCCGTATCGGTGAAGTAAACCTTCGGCGACTTAACGAGTTGCTTATTAATGTTGGCGTAGTAAGGGCGAAGCAAATAAATAATTCCAGAAGCTTCTGCGGTTGAAAGCCATGCTTTGATAGTTGGAACGCTAACACCAACTTCTTCTGCCAGTGCTGTTATACGTAACTCTTGTCCCGTTTTAATCGCTAACAGCTTCATAAATTTGCGAAATTCGTAAATTTTCTCTACGCCAGAGATTGATTGAATATCCCTTTCAATGTAAGTTTGTACCAAAGCATCGTAAAAGAATTTACGTTGACGAGCTGTAGCATGAATCACACCAGGCCAAGCGCCTTGCCAAATTGTTTCCCATATGCTGTCACTCGATGGTATTGAAAGCGGAGACGTAGGATTAATCGAAGGCACATAAGGCTTTTGCTCCAACCCCTTCCCCACACGCTCATAAATACTCAGGGGCATTAGTTCCAAAGGAATTAAACGTCCCGCAAGAGATTCAGAAACGCCTTTCATTAATGAAAATTTTTGAGAACCTGTAGCCCAAATTTGCCCAGGTTGTGCGTGTGCATCAACTTCAGCTTTAATTTGCAGTAAAAGTTTAGGGGCTCGTTGGATTTCATCAATAAGTAACGGCGTCGGATGAAATTCAAAAAAATGGCTTGTGGAAAAATTTGCTTCTTCCAAAAGTGAAGCTTCATCCAAATTAAGATAAGTTCTATTTCCACTTGCCTTTGATAAATGTTCAAGGCAAGTACTTTTACCTGACTGCCTCATGCCCGTCAACAATACAACTTTGAACATTTCTGAGACTTCTAGAAGCACTTTCTCAATTGTTCTGGGCAAATAGTTAACAAAATCTTCCATGATAAAACCCTTGAAATATCTTTACCTTCCGATTTTATCACAAGTTGACTTTCGATTTTATCGAAACCCGACTTTCGATTTTATCCAAACTCGACTTTCGAATTTGTCCAAACCAACTCCTTACAAATCAATGAGATAGTTTTTTAGAGCTCTTTTTTGATAAAAAATACCTTAAAAAATTTGGATGTTTCAAAAATTCAAATTTTGGTATTTTTTGAATTATCGCTCGGCCCGCCTTCGCCAAAAACAACCTTCCACAAAGCGCGAACATCGGCAATTTCGGACTCAAACGCCTTCGGATCCACTCTCACACTCCCCAAGCCGTGCTCTAACCGATACGTGCGCTGAACATTACGATATTGGCGATAAATCCCTGCACATCGTTCGGCCAAATCGTTATCAATTAAGCCGATGCGCCCTGCCATTTCCAATAACAAAATATTGCCGAAGTTATTCGTTAATTCAGGATGCTCGTGCGAGTAAACCAACACCATCGCCTGAACGGCAAATTCAATATCGACCATGCCACCACGATCGTGCTTGACGTCAAATAAGGACGTGCCGTTGGGGTGACCTTCGAGCATTTTGCTACGCATCTCTGAGACATCGCGTAAGACTTTTTGTGCGTCTCTGGGCAATTTCAAAAGCGCTTCGCGTTCTTTCTCAAACGCCGCTCCGATTTCTCGGTCACCAGCGCAGAACCGAGCGCGCGTTAATGCTTGGTGTTCCCAAGGCCAAGCCCCTGTTCCGTCTTCGTTTCGTTGATAACGGCGGAACATTTCTAAAGAAGAAACCACCAAACCGTTTTCTCCGTTGGGACGCAAACGTAAATCAACATCAAACAAAATACCGGAAGACGTCTGAACCGTCAGCCAACTCATCATGCGACGCACTAAGCGGGTGTAGTTTTTTGAAGCTTCAGGAGAGTCATCATCGTAGAGATAGATTAAGTCTAAATCTGAGGCGTAACTCAGTTCCTTCCCCCCTAACTTCCCGTAGGCAATGACCGCAAATTTGGGCACATCGCAATGGCGACTTGCAACGGTGTTCCAGGCCAACGTAATGACAATTTCAATCACCGCATCAGCCAAGGCTGACAATTGGTCTGCCAAGCGCTCAACCGTGAATCGACCTTCGAGATCGGCTACCAACAACTTAAAGACAGCCCCATGGTGAGCATCTCGGATGATGTTCATTTGGGACTCTTGATCGTCGGCTGCCTCTTGGAGTTGTTCCCACAATTCGTCTTGCCAATCACTCCAATCCACCGTTGTGAAGTTATCCCACACGACATTGCGCTCATCGACCAATTCGTCCAAAACAATCGGGTGCGCAATCAGGTACTCGGCAATGGCAGCGCTTGACTTTAAAACACGCGCCACTTTTTCACACACGGGCGGGAATTGAATCAAAAGCGATACATAGGTACTGCGACCGGCAATCACTTCCAATAAATCCACAAAACGCAAGAAAATCTTATCGGGCGCCGTGCCATCGGACTCATTGGCCAAATCTTTGCATAGACCAACGATCCGTTTAACCAATTGCGCCATTCGGGCTTGTGCGGCTTCCGTTTGAGCGGCCAAGAATTTCGAGCGCATAAGATTTAAGACTCTGAAAGCGCACGTGGTCGGATCTTCGTAACCCAAAGATTTAAATTGTTCTTCTAATTCGGGAGCTGCCCTTTCAAAGCCTTCGGCCCACCCTTGAGGCCAATCATCCTCTTCGGTTTCATCCTTTTCACCCACCTTGAAAATGGCTTCAAAGCAATTGGATACGTAATCACGAATCTGAGCTAAGCGCGAGAGCATTTCTTGGGTTTCAATCCCCATCAGTTGGGCCACCTTTTGCACTTGATCGTCTTCGGTTGGCAAACGATGCGTTTGTTGATCGTCCAAATACTGAATGGCATGCTCCATATTGCGCAAAAAGAGATACGCATCGGATAGGGCGCAAGCTTGTTCTTCTTTAATAACGCCGTGTTTAGCCAGAAGCGGCAGCGTCTCTAAAGTGTTTTTCCCTCGCAGTTGTGGTTCACGCCCACCACGGATCACTTGAAAAGTTTGGGTAATAAATTCAATTTCTCGAATACCGCCACGTCCCAACTTAATGTTGATTCCTAAGTCTTTGCCGGCTTCACGACGAACGGTTTCAGCACGAATGAGTTTATGAAGGTTCGATAGTGCACTAATCGCATTAAAGTCCACGTACTTTCTGAAAACAAACGGACGGACAATGTCTTGGAGGTGCTTTTTCTGCTCTTCAAATGCTTCACTTGAAGAGAAGACCGGTTCATTGACAACGCGAGACTTCAACCATGCAAAGCGTTCCCATTCACGGCCTTGAACGTAAAGGTATTCTTCAAGCATGTCGTTGCTGACACAAATCGGCCCCGAATCTCCATTGGGACGCAAACGCATATCAACACGAAAGACGAACCCTGCGCCGGAGATTTCTGACAATGCCGGAATGACCTTTTTACTTAAGCGCTCGAAAAACTCCATATTGGAGAGTTCTTTTCGAGGCTGAGGGCAACGCTCGCAAGGTTGGCAGTGCCCCTGCTCATCAAAGACGAAAATTAAATCGATGTCAGAGCTGACATTGAGTTCTTCTCCACCCAATTTCCCCATGCCGACCACTAATAAATCTTGAGGAACGCCGTCTACGGAAGTGGGGACACCAAAGCGCGTGGAGAGTTTGAGGGCGTGAGCTTTCACAACGGCATTGATGGCAACTTCAGCCAAATCCGTCATGGTGCGAACCACTTCAAAATAGTCCGCCCGCTTTAA
Source organism: uncultured Sutterella sp. (assembly GCA_902477615.1). Lineage (GTDB taxonomy): Bacteria > Pseudomonadota > Gammaproteobacteria > Burkholderiales > Burkholderiaceae_F > Aphodousia. The sequence goes on along the minus strand of CABSHY010000044.1, from coordinate 2,845 downwards.
AGCGTCACGCGCTACGAGCGTCATGAGCACTTCGCGTCTTAAGGTGCGAAGGGCCGCTTCTAATTCTTCGGTCTCTTCAATGCCCGCAAGAAAGTCGAGCATCTTTTGGCGCGTAAAAACATCACCGGCCTTTGCGTCAAGCCACGCTAAACGTTCCTCATCACTCATAAGAGGATTCGCACTGATAAGCGCACGTTTAATGAAGTGCGACACGTCGGGAAGCATTTCAAGAGTCAGGGATTGCATAGCCGTCTCAAATACAAGTCATTTGAGCAGTTTAACGCAAAAAAACAATGTGAAAAAATTTGTTGCTTTCTGGGTCTTGAAAATACGCTCAAAGTCCCAAAAATCGGCCTTCGGTGTGGTAAAGTTTGTACTGTTTTAGGAGTCTGTATTGGCAGATAAATCCGTACCTTCACCCCAATCCCAAAATCGTATGCTGTTCAAGCGTGTTTTCCATTGGAAAAACCTCTTGCGCTTGGCAGGGTGGGGGTTACTGTTTGTCTATGCTTTTATTGCTCTTGTTCTGACGATTACTCGCTTTTGGGTCATCCCCAATATCGATAAATACTATCCCCAATTAGAAACGTATTTGGAAAACCAACTCAATACCGAAATTGATGTAGATAGCATTTCCGCCGACTGGCGTTTTATCGTTCCGCGCCTAACGATTACCAACATGACGCTCTCTCGCCACGGTGAGAAAGCCTCTTTGACGTTACCTAAAGTCCAAATCACGTTTTCGTTAGAGTCTCTCTTTAAGTTGCGTCCGATCACAAGTCGCATCGTCATTATTAATCCCGACCTTCAAATTGAGCGTCTCACCTCCCATGTTTTCAACATCGGTGGCTTTACGATCGATACGGCCTCGGTTGAACAAAACGCCAAGAATGATTCTCTTGCTTTCGAAAGTCGCTCGAGCACCCCTTATGTTTTCGATTTCCTTTTAAATCAACGACATATTGAAATTAACAACGGTCACTTCAGCTACCTTGACTGTACAGAAACTTCTCCTAAAAGCGTTCAATTAACTAACACCAACGTGCTTTTGCACCGCTACAGCTTAGCGTGGAAAGCCGGTATTCAATCGACGTTAATCGGTACACAAAAAACGTATTTGGATTTACGAGCCAGTTTTAAAGAACGCTTATTTGGCGAAAATAACCGCCTTCACAATTTATACGGTACCGTGTACGCCAACATCCCAGACGTTGACTTTGGGTTAATTGCCAATCGCCTCAACTTGGATCACTTCGTACAAAAAGGTCACGGACAAACCTCCGTCTGGATGACCTTTGAAGATTTGCGACCGAGTTCCATCACCTCCGATATTTCACTTTCCAACGTAAGCATTCGTTGGACACCTGAGGGTAAACCTTTTGAATTTGATTCTTTCCAAGGTCGAATTGAGCAAACGTTAAGTGACAATAACTTCTTAAAGATTAAGTCACACGACGTTATTGTTAAGCCAAAAAACAAAGCCCCTTATTATCTTGGAGATGCTCAGCTCCAGGCCTTTATTAAGGACGGAAACTTCTACGATGGCGAAATGCAACTCGAGTTTTTCGATTTGCAAGCCCTCTCCACCATCGGTTTGCAACTGCCCCTACCGCAAAAGGGACGTGATGCGATTCGTCAAGTTGATGCCTCGGGCCTTATTGAAAACTTTGAAAGTACGTGGCGAGGCAGTATCAATAACCCGACGCAATACGAACTCAGTATGCTCTTTAAGGGACTCTCTATCTCCGGCTTGCCGATTCAAAACAATGCACTTAAAAATGCTGGATTTAGAAATCTGTCCGGTCACATATCCTTAAATGAAAAAGGTGGCGAACTTACGCTTGATGCACCTGACAGTCGACTTGATTTCCCTGGCATTTTTGCTGAAAATCGACTCGTCTTCGATACCTTAAAACTTAATGGTTCGTGGGTAATGGCCCCTGTCGTTGAATTTAAATTCGAAGACCTGATCGCAAGCAACACCGATGCTTCCGTACAACTTCACGGCGGTTGGAAAAATACGGGAGACTTGGGCACGCTGGAGGTCAGAGGCAATATTCAGTACCTTAACGCAAAAAGTGCCTATCGTTACGTTCCGATCGTTGCCGGGGGTTGGGGCACAAACAATTGGTTAAAGGGCGCTTTGCAAGGCGGTATTGCACGCAATGCCAAGGTGGATGTTTTTGGTCCGTTGCGCCAATTCCCCTTCAAAAATTCAGAAAACCCCGACTATATCTTCCGTATTTCCGGCAATGTTGAAGACGTCACCTTGGACTACTTGCCTTCGATGAAAAAAGACGCAAAAGGTCAATGGATCCCCGGTGAATGGCCTCAAATTCGTCAAATTCAAGGTTCCCTTGCTTTTGAAGCCGACTCAATGGTTGTCAATGTCAGTCAGGCTCGCACCAAAGAAGGGGCGCTTCTTCATGATGTCACCGCTGAAATCCCGTCTTACGGCGCTCACGGTGTTCCCCTTTTAATTACGGGCCACGCCAGAGGCGCCTTGTCGGCTATGACTGACTATGTCAATCAAAGCCCTATTTCAGGCATGATTGGCCACGCATTAGAAAATAGTCAATCCAAGGGCAATGCTGCATTGAATTTAGAACTGATGATTCCGATTACCGAGGCTCATAAAACGGAAGTTAAAGGTGAAGTTCACCTTGAGAACAATTTCGTTCACCTCGATAAAGTGCCCCCTATGGATAAAGCCAACGGGTCGGTCATCTTTAGCGAAAAGGGCGTTTGGGCGCCTAAATTAACGGCTGAAGTTCATGGGAAGTCGGTCGCGGGTTCAATCAATACGGCTGAAGACGGAAAAATTTCGATTCTCGCAAGTGGTGTG
>CABSHY010000043.1 GCA_902477615.1 uncultured Sutterella sp. | reverse complement strand
GGTTCATCACAATCGGCCACCCCCACCGTGTATGTGGTCTTTTGAGCCTTCTTGTCCGTATCCCAAGCGGTCTTAATATCGGCAATGCCAGCGATGGCACGGTTCATGGCCATGGCCGCAGAGGGACGAGCCTTGTCGCCAAGCTTAAAGCCAGCCGGCTCTTGATATTGAATTTCAAAACGGTAAGAACCGAGATAGTTCGTCGTCGCATCACCCGGGACCGTGGAGTCAGCACCAAAGTTAGCAACGATATTTAAAGCGTTATTACCCTTACCCGTATCTTGGTTGTAGCCATAGAGTTGCTTCATGCCGCGAAGGTTACCTTTACCTTCTTCACCGGCCGTACCGCAAACCCAAATGTCATAGACCGGCTTCACACCGTGCTTTTTCATCATGATGGCCGTTTGCATCACGGCAACCGTATTGACCATGGCATCTTCATAGCCGGGAACATAGATACGATAGCCACCCTTCTTTTGGGCGTCTTCTAAACTTGCAAAGCGTTGGTAAGCCTTCTTATAGACTTCGTCTTCAATGACCTTGCCGTTCTTGTCGAACTTGACTTCCAAAGGCAGGTTCTTCAATTCATCGCGCGTAGAAACAACGGGGTCTTTTGCCAATTGCAACTTCACGGGTTCGTAAGGATTGGAAGCCGGCGGCAATACGCCCGGGTTCACCGTATCAATATGGCCTTCCAACACAACCTTCGGAGCTTGCCCCTTAAAGGTCACCTTCTTGGCTTGGTTAGAGTACGTGCCAGGAATGCGAACGCAAACATTGTGTACGGCCATGCCGTCAACCTTTTGCACACCGGCGCCCTTCAAGTACCCGTTGGTTTGGGTCATGATGTCTTTCTTATCAAAGCCCCATTCGCTCACCAAGCGACGCGTGATTTCTTCCTGACGACGCATTTCGTAGTTGGAAGGTGAAGCGATACGGGCAAGTTCCAAAAGCGTGTTAAAACGCCACTTTTGAGACGCTTCGCTCGTTAATTCTTTCTGAATCTTTTGCATCACTGCATCGTTATAGATTGCCGTGGCATTGCTTTGAATTTCTTTGGAAACAGTAGGAACGGCGGCGCTTGCAGCAAAAGCTGCCAAAGCCAATGTCAATCCCACAGAAAGTTTTTTCAACTGCATGACCATTAACTCCTTTTTGATTGTGCATGACCAGCACTCTGCCTCTAAACAAATAAGCAAGAGTGCTTAGGAGTTTATGCCTAGTTATTCGTTTGCAGTAGGGGCAAAATCCCCATGAGACAAAACCCTAACGAAAAATATCTTGACAAGACTTTCTCGCTCTGGGCAACTGAGGTCACACTGATTACATTTACTTGCGACATAGAAAGAAAAATTCTTTGTTATTTCGAGGTTTTTCTATATGATTGTGGAGGTTAATTAGGAGACTTAATCATGATTCATGAATTAGACAAATCCCAAATCGAACAAACGATTCAAACGCAACCGATGTGCATCATCACGTTCGGTGCCCCTTGGTGCATTGACTGCCGTCGTGCAGAACCCTTCTACAAACGTTTTTCTGAAGAGTTCACCGATGTGTATTTCACGCACATTGACGTGGGCGAACGTGGTGGCAACTGGCACGAAGAATTCAATTTGGCCCACATCCCGACCATGATCTTCTACAAAAATGGTGTTGAGGTTGATCGCATCGTTGAAGTTCAAACGCCGGGCGAATTGAAAGCATTCATTGAACGCTGCAAGGCTTAATTAGGATCGAGGGTTCGAATCCCTCCCCTTCCGCAAAAAATAGACGGATCATCGCGATCCGTTTATTTTTTCCGAAAAATCTTTTGATTTCATTGTGTTAATAGGCTTTTGCGGTAAGTTTTAATTTTTATTTTCAAGAAAATGAAAATTTTTTGTTGATTTGACTTGAAAATTTAAGATTGACCCGTATAATTTCAACCTTGTCACAGACACCTTGGAAGGGTGGCAGAGTGGTTGAATGTACCGCCCTGGAAAGGCGGCATACGGTTATCCGTATCGAGGGTTCGAATCCCTCCCCTTCCGCCAGAATTCAAAAACGGACCTTCGTGGTCCGTTTTGCATTTCTCCTCAAAAAATTCCTAATTTACCTCCAACACCTCAGCAATTCTCGTCAAATATCTGTACGACATTGGATGGGATATTTTTCTCTATCATTTCCGTTTTGCAAATGAAAAAGGCCTCCTTAACAAATTTCATCGTAGCGGAGGCCCTTTGGGATTTAATTTCTTACTAAACCAAGCAATGCATCATAACTATCGACAACGCCATATTTCACATCGCCAGAACATAACTCATTGAAAAGCTTCCTTGCGCATTCGGTTTTATCTTTTTCAATTTGCCTCAAATCCATAGACGACATTGACCCCTTAGTCTCTGCAACAAAAAATACATGCTTCACCGACTCTTTTTTAAACGCAATTGCCCAATCTGGCGAATAGTTCCCGACCGGAGTGGGAATGTGAAAACCTTTTGGCAGCTTGGCATAAACCACAACCTCTTCGGCACTTTCTAAGTCCTTTAAAAAGCGTCGTTCAACGCTATTTTCGGCCAAGCCATCGGTAAACACAAAAGGTACGATGCTCTTCTTTGCTTCAAATGCCTTGTTATAGTCTCCATGCTTTTCTTGGGTGAAAATATCGCTGTCGTAGCAACCTTCAATTTGGTTGTAGGAAATATGATCCACAATCATCGTTGCCTTTTGCTCAAGAATCAATCGAATGGACTTACTAATAAACTCCTCAGGATTAAGTCGATATTTTGCAAAAACAGATGGCTTAATACGGGTAAGAATCGTAGCTACCGTTCGGCGGGTTAAGACCGTTCCCTTTGCAATTGCACCAATAAGGTCATACTTAACATTGCTGACAACCCCTGTCTTTAAGTTATCTGTTTTAGATTCGCCTCTCTCAAAGTCTCCTTCTCCTGTTTGCTGGGTCCCCTTGGTCACCGTATAGGTGAGCTCCGTCACAGTTAGCTTTGCATCAATCGCTCCAACGGCATTTTGGATCAATTCTTCACTATCAAAAGAAACTTTATAGGCATACTTGTGATTAATCTTTTTCCAAAGACTTTGGAATTCTGCTTTGTTAAAGTTCTCTGTCAACCGATTTTCTTCAATCGTTGGTTTGTTGGCATTGACGATCATATTATTGAAAACCTTATCGTCATAGACACCTTGAACCATTTGATAAACAGATTCAGTTAGGGGGGCCAGTTCGTCTTCAAGGGGTTTGAGAGAATTCGACTTCAAGTCTTCTCGGAAGACATCGGTCACAGCACCTTTTTTATCAATGTAACCATAATTACGTAAAAGACGGTGAATTTCCTCGGCATCGTCCTTACTAATCGTGGTCGTTTGCCCATCGCTCCCAATGACGACCTTTGTCACAAAATAATCACTATTCACTTTTGTTGGACGTTCATAGAGGTCAGCCTTAATATCTTTTTGTAAATCATCGACAAACGTGGCATACCCCTCAGAAGCGACAACCGTCAAGCAATTAATGGCGTGGACGCGATCTCCTAGCATCTCTTTATCCATACGAACACCATTCTTATCCACGCAAATACGAAGCCCACGACCTACTTCTTGGCGCTTTTGTGAGATGCTGTTGGATTGACGCAAAGAACAAATTTGGAACACGTTAGGATTATCCCAACCTTCACGCAGTGCAGAATGAGAGAAGATGAACCGTACGGGTACCATAAAACTTAATAAGTCTTCTTTATTTTTCAAAATCAAATCGTAAGCTGAGATGTCATCACTTTGATCGCTACCCCGTTTGGTTTCGCTATTGATCGCATGACCTTTTTTATCAATGCTGAAATAACCCTCGTGAGTGTCTGAGACCTTAATGTTCTTTAAATACTCCATGTAAGCCGGTTCAAAAATATCTAAATATTCATTGAGAACATTGAGATATTCTTCTTCAAAGATCTCTCCATACTTACCCAACAATTGATTACCGTCTTCGTCATATTGACGATAGTTTGCCACTTCATCCAAAAAGAAAAGCGATAGTGTTTTAATACCTTGCTTATACAAGCTTTTTTCTTTATGGAAATGAGCCTTAATCGTTTCACGAATTTGAATACGAGCGCGTTGCTCGGCACTCACATCACCGATCGCTTCGTGAATTAGTAGGGACTCACCATTGGAGAATTCGACCTTTGATTCTTCCGGAATAATTTTCGTCAACAAAAAACCTTTGTATTGATTCATTTCCCCAGACAAATAGAAAAGATCATCCCCTTCTTTCAACTTTTGAGTTTTACGAGAAATTGATCCACTCTTATTGGCAACTTCAAAGGTAATAACTGCCTGAGGTGGTTTGACTTTGGAGAGATTAATGTCCTCAAGATAGACATACTTATCAGTGCCTTTGAGGTGTTTATACTCAAAGCCAACAACCTCAATCTTCTTAACTAACCGCTTATTGAATGCGTCAAGTGCATCAAGGACATAAACGGGGTTGTGGACCTGTTTATGAGTGGCCGAGTAGTTCAGCGTAAAGAGCGGATTAAAACGTTTTAATGCAGTTTGAGTAGCTTTACCACCCATCTTTTGGGGTTCATCAAGAATAATGATCGGCTTGTTGGCACTGATCACATCAATCGGTTTACGGCTGGCGAACTCATCTCGTTCATTATAAATAATATTAGCCGCTTGGTTCTTCGCACCTTCCTTCAAAGACGTATTGAAGGCTTGCGTATTAATAATCATGACAGAAATATCATTATTATTTGAGAACGTTTCAATCTGATTCAAGTTAGAACTGTTGTAGACGAAAAATCTTGCCTTCTTCCCATATTGTTCCATAAAGTGATCTACCGTCACCTCAAACGACTTTTTGACTCCTTCACGAATCGCAATACTCGGAACGACCACGATAAATTTTGTCCAACCGTAACGTTTATTAAGCTCAAACATCGTCTTAATATAAACGTACGTTTTACCCGTCCCCGTCTCCATTTCAACATCTAAGCTACAACGGCCAAGGTCTTGAGAGAGTCCAGGTGATAATTTAATATTCTGTTTTCCCTGAATGTGATTTATATTTTTCAACAAATCATTATCGGTTAGAAGGATATCCGCGTTTTTATAAGCAGAATCTTCTAACCCCAAAACATCCGTTACAGAGTCAACAGTCTGCCCTCTTTTGATAGAAAGGGTACCCTGGTCCATAACATATTCGACAGAGCCGCGATTAGGCTGTCCGGCAAATACATTTACGACATTGTCAACTGCATCGGTTTGATAATCCTGTACTTTGAATTGAAATTTCATGGTTAAATAACCTTTGCCATTGTCGTTGGACTATACGTTTTGAAAATTTGCTCAAAATTGGTAGCAACACTGTCATTGGCTAAACCACTGTCACGAAGAACGGCGTAGGTTGGGTGTATTTTGGCGATCGACGTTACAACGGTTTCAGTGACATCTGTGTCAAAACAGGCGACAAGGTAACCCTCGGCCACATTGAAGACTTCTTTGCCATCAATAACCGTTTTTTCAATTTTGCTATCTAATGTTGCGCCAAGCTGGAGCATTACTTGGAACAAAAGGTCTTCTGCCGTACGACCGGGTTTAACGTTGTCGGCATTGGCAAATAAATCGTCTTGCTTCATATCAGAAGGAGCATAATAAACGTCTTGCATATTGGAACTGTCAAGTTTTAAGACTCTGAGACCAATATCCAAATTTTGACCTTGAAGACCTGCCTCTTCTTTAATTTTTGGACCTGCTAGGCGGATGCGTTCTTTGCCTATTTCGCAAATATTCTTGTAACCAGCTTTATATGCCACACTTTTTTCTGTTATTGGAGCTGGTAACTGAACCATTATGAATTTTCTAGTCACACCATCATCAGCATTGAGTTGGAAAACAGCTTGAGCAGTTGAAGAAGATCCTGAGAAAAAATCTAAAACAATGTCGTCTTGTTCCATATACAACATTGATGCTAATTTCTTTACGATGTACGTTGGTTTCGGATAATCAAAGATCTCAGAATTACCGAAAAGCGCTTTAATCTCATTTTTAGCATTTTGATAATTAGTATCCTTTTCATCCCAAATAGTTTTGATTTTGGTTGTTTTTTCTTCTCCATTCTCGTCATCTATATAATCTTTTCGATAAATATCCCAAACATCAACCCCATTACGATTAACTTTCTTCCCAACTACACAATCCTTTTCTAGTGCAAACTTTTCCTGCCCCCACGTCCAGCGACTTAGTTCACCAGTTGGTCTCTGAGGTATCACCTTCATAGTGTACAAATCACTTTCTACCAGAGAACATTTCCCATCAGCAGGATTAACAAAAATCGGATAGTGCATTTTGGGTCTATCTTCTTTTTTCCATGCTCCTCCTCTTTTTCTTAATCCTAGCAATCTATATTTACGCCCATTTTCATCCTGTTCTGAATATTCAGAAAGAGCTGCCTCTCCCTTTGAAATTCCTTTAATATCTAAGCTATTACTATCCTTGGCGTACATTAAGATATATTCATGAACATGAGATAAGTGTTTCCCATTTTGAGATCCTCTCGGATTACTCATAATAGTCATCAAACCTACCCTATTATTTAATCCAAAAACTTCAGAGCAAATTTTTTCTAAATTAACTAACTCATTATCATCAATGGATATAAAGATGACTCCGTCATCAGTCAGTAAATTTCGAGCTAACTTCAAACGAGGGAACATCATATTTAACCAATATGTATGAAAACGCCCATTACTTTCTGTATTCTGGACAAGACGATTACCTTGATTGTCAAATTGACCACTATTGGGTAAATACTCTTCAGATGATTGAGAAAAATCATCTTTATAAACAAAATCATTGCCCGTGTTATAGGGTGGGTCTATGTAAATCATCTTGACCTTGCCGAAATACGTTTCTTTCAAACATTTCAGCACATCAAGATTATCGCCTTCAATATAGAGATTTTTTGTATTATCGAAATCAACACTTTCTTCACGACAAGGACGAAGTGTTGCAGTAATTGGCAAGTTGGCAAGATGAGAGGCTTTCTTTTTGTCAGGCCACGTGAACTGATAACGTTCTTCACGTCCCTCTACAATGTCATGAGAGAGATTTTGGCGGAGTTTGTCAAAATCAATTACAGTTCTTGCCCCCCCCCCTTATCAAGAATTTCTGTTATGCAGTCGGGGAAAAGAGTCGCAATTTTAGAAATATTGTCTGTAATGCCATCTACAGTTTGCATTTTCAATTTTTCCATATTAGTGTTTTCCTATTAGTGTTTCTAATTCAATAATTTTAGTGTGAAGTGAATACTTCTTTTGTGGCTGCCGTTCATGAGTGGCCTTTTTCTTTAGTACCTTAATTTGCCGTTCAAGCTCTTCTCGTTGTTGAGTGACTTCAACAGCCTCTTGTAAATTTTCACAGCTTAAATCAATCCGAGAGGCTCCAATGTGCCGGACAAAGTTTTCATAAACAGTGTCCAACGATAATCCATTAAGAGGTAATGTTAAAGCATCCTCTGTCAACCATGCAGAAGAAAAACTCTCCGTTATTCGGAATGTCCCTTTGTCTTTGTCGAGCCACTCTTTGTAATTAATATAGAGCAGATACTTCTGAGCATATTCCAAAACAAAGACCACATGTCGTGGCAAATTTTTATCAATAAAGGCAAACACATCATTTGGACACCGGTCGGTCTTTAACGAAACGTAAAAGATGGCGATTTCATGAACACTATTTCCATCGATGATATTAACAGTAGACGGAGCAAGTTTATAGAGCCAGGTGATTTGTTCAACCTCGTCAACAAAGTGTTGTTTTAGTTTTGGACTCACATCCATAAATCGATAAAAAGCCGTTTTGGGTACAACCTTTCCAACAAGACATTGTTCTGGGAATTGAAGGAGATTTTTTTCACAACTACTGCTCCCTAACAACTAGGAAACAAATAAGCTCAAAGTCATCCAATCCTAAAATATCGTCTGTCAAAGCCGTTGTTTCCCCTATTGAGAAGAGGCTTGCAATGTCCGCCTCTTCCTTTACATCAATAATGCTATGAATGGCCTTTTGTAAAAGATCGGAATACTGTCTCATATCACGGCCGTCTTCGGTCTCTTCATTAAAGCGATCGCAAAGCGCCTTGATCGGTTGCGTTTGTCCCTTACACGCCTGTCGCATTAAGTCGAGTAACTCCTTTGGCGATAAGTGATTGCAGATCACCTCCCCATCATTACTTAAATAAAGCATATAGAACGGATGAAGCAGATTTTGTTTGCCGATATTGATGCCGTTATTTCTGTTTTTTAAGATAAAAATTACACCTGGCTGTAACTGTTCAGAACTTGGAACAATGGCATTTAAACCAAACGGTGTACGTTCAATATTGGGGTTGTCTTTCATATACGAAAGCAAGTCAAGACGAAACTCATTGAGCCCCAGATCCATAATGCTGATGCCGGTATCCATATCCTCAATATCTACAACTTCGTTTTTCAATCGCTGGAGCTGCTTCTTGCGATACTCTAAGTCACCCTTTTCTTCGTCCGTCAAAAGGTTGTCGTCACCCGTT
>CABSHY010000042.1 GCA_902477615.1 uncultured Sutterella sp. | reverse complement strand
CCATTTCGAGGTCACCCGGCGGAATCTTTTCACCGGTGCTCGTCACGATAATTTCCTTGATACGACCCTTAATGCGAACGTGACCCGTGGGCAAAATGTCAGCTTGGTCGCCCGTGCGGAACCAGCCGTCTTCGGTAAATACGTCTTTCGTTGCATCGGGACGGTTCCAATAGCCCTTCATGACCAAGGGGCCCTTGACTTGCAATTCGTCATTGTCACCCAAGCGAGCTTGCATATTGTCGATGATCGGGCCCACGGTTGCAGGGTTGTTATTGCCTTCGGTGTTAACAGAGAGCACCGGAGCCGTTTCGGTTAAGCCGTAACCTTGATAAAGAGGGATGCCTAAGCCGATGAAGACGCGAGCAATTTGCGCATTTAATGCGGCACCACCTGAAATATAGGCGTGAGCGTTTGCGCCACCGAATACGGCACGCAAGGTCTTACCGACTTTACCGTCCAACCAGTTGGCTACCAACGGATCCATGAATTCACGCCATGTGTGTTCAACTTCCAAGTGGTTTTGTTTGCAGAAACGGCGCCAACCCACTTCCACCGCCCAGTTAAAGACATAGCGGACAACGGCGGATTGCTTGGAGAGCTTATCGTTTAAGCGTGCGTAAATGGTTTCATAAATACGCGGAACCGACACGAGAATCGTGGGCTTAGCCACCTTTAAATCATCCATGATTTGGAGGATATTGCGGTTAAAGTAAACGTGGTTACCCATGCCAAGCGCCATGTAGTAAGACGTGGCACGTTCCAATGTGTGAGACAGCGGCAAGAACGAGAACCAAACGTCACCGGGACGGGGACAGATGTTCTTTAAAACGCCGCGGTCGCATTCCAAAATGTTGGTGTGCGTGAGCATCACGCCCTTAGGACGACCCGTGGTACCGGACGTGTAGACAAGGTTCACCAAGTCATCAGCTTCCAAGTGCACTTCAGGCAAGGATTCATTTTCAGCGGCAGCCAACCAGTCTTCTAAACGAACGACTTCAACGCCGTTGTTATTGACGAGATCGTCTTCTTGCAATTCATCATCAGTGATGACAACGAGCTTTAAGTTGGGCAACGTTTCAGCTTGACGGATGTTCTTCCACTTCAAGTACTTGGCCGTTACCAAAACGCGACATTGGCTGTCATCAAGAATATAAGCGCTCGATCCCGGGGTGTCGACTGCATGCAAAGGTACCGTTACCAAACCACGACGAATGGCGGCTTGGTCAAAGCAGATCGCATTGACACAGTTATTGAGCCACACGGGAGCCCTTTTCTAAACCTAATTTGGCAAAGGCCTTTTCCCAAGATTGAATGCGTTCGTGCAATTGACGGTATGACAACGTGACCCAAGCTTTTTCGCTGGCGACGTATTCGGTCAATGCGGGAAGATCGTCGTGACGGCCCAAATGATGCGTAATCAACTCCGGCAACACTCGGACTTTCGTGAAGTCTTCAAAGCGGGAGGTTGCGGTTTCTTTATCCATGTAATCGAGTTCCTAAAACGAAAAATCCGACGGCTCTGAGGTAAATGACTCATGAGGTCGGGAAAACCTTAATAAAATATGTTTAGAAGGATACCTGCAAATAGTGTATTTGTTAAGGGAATCAACCGAATGGATTAACCTGTTAGGACAAAACGGATGAGGTGTTGGCAAAAAGTCCCTTTTTTTCGACTTTAAACTTGGAAATAAGGGTTTTATCTCATAAGGAAATATCCTTAAAAACTCATAAAAAACAATAACATTGCGATGCTTCTTTGATATAAAATGAAAGACATAAAATTTGTATGCATGTAGCTCCTCCTCATACGAGTTTATCGTTTTGGTCGACGTGTCAAACTCGGACATGCATCGTGAAAAAGGTTACGGAAGGACGGCAACATCTTTCGTGACCTTTTTTCTTGCCCAAAAATTGCTCAATTTTCCTCCAATCACTTGAAATCATTCAAAAAGACAGAAATTACAATCTATTGTTAGCGCAAAAACTCGCAAACACTACATGTTGTGCCAAAGGGTAAACCCTAACCAATTATTTTTTTACCTTTTCTTCTGATATTTCAATCCCTTTTTATATTTGCCCGAATTTGTAAAAGACAGGACTTGTATGTGCCTATTTTTTAATCAAATGGCCCTCGTCAAACTTGATAAAGTCAAGAGGTTGAAATTTTTTTGAAGCAATTTGGAGTAGGTTCATGAGCGACAAAATTTTGCAGCATCTGATTAAGCGCGATGGATCCATTAAGGAATTTGACTATCGTAAGATCAGCTCTGCTATCGCCAAAGCCGGTAAGGCCACGGGCGAATTCGATACGGTTCGTGCCGATCAGTTAACCCAAGACGTGGTACTGCCCAATTTGAAGCGTTTAAATATCGTGACGCCTCACATTGAGCAAGTGCAAGACGCCGTTGAACATGCGCTTTTTGATAGCGGCTACTTCAAGACGTTGCGTGCTTACATTGTCTATCGTGAACAACGTCACCGCGCTCGTGACGCTCGCCAAAGCTGGGTCAATGTTGAAAGTTCCATTAACGAATACCTTCAACAATTGGACTGGCGTGTAAACGCCAACGCCAATCAAGGCTACTCCTTGGGCGGTTTGATTTTGAATGTTTCCGGTAAGGTCGTTGCCAACTATTGGCTCAACCATATTTATCCTGCTGAAGTCGGCAAGGCTCACCGTGAAGGTGATATCCACGTGCATGATTTGGATATGCTCTCAGGTTATTGTGCAGGTTGGTCTTTGCGTACGCTTTTAAATGAAGGTTTAAATGGTGTACCGGGCAAAGTCGAAGCCGGAGCCCCTAAACATTTAACGTCTGCGACCGGTCAAATCGTGAACTTTTTAGGCACCATGCAAAATGAATGGGCCGGTGCTCAAGCCTTCTCCTCTTTTGATACGTATTTAGCCCCTTTCATTAAGAAAGACAATTTGCCTTATGCTGAGGTGCTTCAAAGCATTCAAGAGCTCATCTACAACTTAAATGTCCCCTCTCGTTGGGGGACGCAAACGCCCTTTACGAATTTGACGTTTGACTGGACGTGTCCGGAAGACCTTCGTGACGAGCATCCGATCATCGGCGGCAAGGAAATGCCTTTCACGTACGGTGACTGTAAGCCCGAAATGGACATGATCAATCGTGCTTACATCGAAGTGATGACCAAGGGCGATGCCAAGGGCCGCGTCTTCACCTTCCCGATTCCGACTTATAACATTACGCCCGACTTTGATTGGGAGTCGGAAAACGCTGAGCACTTATTTGAAATGACGGCTCGCTACGGGTTGCCGTATTTCCAAAACTTCATCAATTCCGAACTCAAGCCCAACATGATTCGTTCCATGTGCTGTCGTTTGCAATTGGACTTGCGTGAGCTTCTCAAGCGCGGTAACGGCTTATTCGGTTCGGCCGAACAAACGGGTTCCGTGGGCGTTGTGACGATTAACTGCGCTCGCTTAGGTTACTTGTTCCGAGGGGATGAAGAGTCGCTGATTAAGCGCTTGGACTATTTGTTGGATTTGGCTCGTACGAGTTTGGAAATTAAGCGTAAAGTCATCCAACGCCATATGGATCAAGGTCTTTTCCCGTATACGAAGCGCTACCTCGGTACGTTACGTAACCACTTCTCCACGATTGGCGTTAACGGCATTAACGAATGTATTCGTAACTTCACGCAAGATGAGCATGATATTACGGACGAGTGGGGTCACACTTTTGCCGTTCGACTCTTGGATCACGTGCGTGCTCGTATGGTTCAGATTCAAGAAGAAACGGGCCATATGTATAACTTGGAAGCCACGCCTGCTGAAGGTACGACTTATCGCTTTGCTCGTGAAGATAGAAAGCGCTTCCCGGATATTCTTCAAGCGGGTACTGACTCCAATCCCTACTACACTAACAGCTCTCAATTGCCGGTGGGCTATACCGACGATCCCTTCTTAGCGTTGGAAATGCAAGACGATTTGCAACGCAAGTACACGGGTGGCACGGTATTGCACTTATACATGTCCGAAGCCGTGAGCTCTCCGAAGGCTTGTCGCGAATTGGTTCGTCGTGCTTTGACGCGCTTTACGTTACCGTACTTGACGATTACGCCGACGTTCTCGATTTGTCCCAAGCACGGTTACATCTCCGGTCGTCATGATTTCTGCCCGCTCTGTGACGCAGAACTCATTCAACAAAAGAAAGCTCAAGCCGCTTGTGATTGCAAAGAGGAAAAGTAAAAATGCAAAAAGACGAAAACAAAATTGAATTAAAAGACAGCGAACGCCAACCCTGTGAAGTATGGACGCGTGTGATGGGCTACCATCGTCCGGTCTCATCCTTTAACACGGGTAAAAAAGGTGAGTTTGCCGAGCGCAAGTACTTCGAAGAAAGTAAGTGCGGCTTGAACAAATAAAACGCTCGAAACTTAAAGCGTCGCACGAAGACTGTTTGTGCGACGCTTTTTTAAGGAATCCCCATGACTCAACGCAACGCGACTGACTTAAAAATTGCCGGCATTACCCCCTATGCGAGCATTGACTATCCGGGCAAATTTTCCGCTGTGGTCTTTGTGCAGGGCTGTCCTTGGCGTTGCCGTTATTGTCATAACCCCCACATGCAGCCGCGAGAGTTTAATCCCGACTATGTTCACTCAAGTTGGGAAGAGTTGATGACGCTTTTGGAGCGTCGCAAGGGACTCTTGGATGCCGTCGTTTTTTCCGGTGGTGAACCTACATTGGATCCGGCGCTCGAAGACGCCATGCAAAAAGTCAAAGCGATGGGGTATTTAGTGGGTCTTCATACGTCAGGCTGCTACCCCACACACTTAGAGCCGTTACTGAAATGGGTGGATTGGGTAGGACTTGATGTTAAAGCCTCATTATCCGATGAAGAGGCTTATCGCTACATTTCGGGGTTAGAAAAAGGGGAACCCGCCTCCATGGTTTTGTCCTGTTTGAAACTCATTCAAGACGCGGGTATTCAATATGAGTGCCGCACAACTGCCCACCCGAATTATTTGCCAGACGACAAGGTCATCGATCTTGCCAAAGAACTTAAAGTGCTGGGCGTTAAAAACTACGCCTTACAAGTCTATCGCTTGCCTCCTCACTTAAATCTCCCCTTTGAGAAAGTGGGCTACGAGTCCCCGCAAAAAGAGACAATTGAAACGCTCAAGTCCCTTTTTGAGACGTTTGAGTTGCGGCGCGAGTAATGCTTTTCTAGAGTTGGATGCGCGTGCCGCAACCCGCCCACTGAACATCATCAAAAGTTTGAGCCAGACGTGCGGCTGCATGAAACCCCGTGCAGTGGTTGGGTCGCCATCGTTTGACGTTAAAGCTCTTGAGAATTCCCATCCAAGCGTCTAATTCGCTATCCGGTACAGAACAAAGGTGGGTGCCACCCAAGACCGTATCAAATGAATCAATACCAAAGGTCTTTTGGGCGTAAGCGAGAATATTAGGCAGCCCCGCATGAGCGCAACCCAAAACAACTGAGTAGCCACGCTCTCCACGTACCAATAAACTCACATCGTCCGTGAAGGTATCGGGGATGATGTTGCCATTGGGCGTTTCTTCCCACATATCACGAGCGTTAACAAATTTGGGATTTCGTTCCGATTGGGGAACGGTAAAAGCAATCACATCAGGGGTAACTTCAGCCCACGGATCAATCGTGCGATCAATGACACTGGCCATTACAGCGCCGCCACCGCCGTTTCGGGCGTGATCTGCATCGCTCCAGCGTTGCTTTTCAAAACCCGCTCCACCCCAAATGGTGGCTTGAGGGGCCATGCGAACAACATCCATGAGACCGGCCGTGTGATCAAAGTGACTGTGAGAGAGAACGACGTCTTTTAACGCTTTCCAATCTAGGCCTAAGTATTTGGCGTTGTGTTCAAGAGCGTGTTGGTAGCCACCAGTATCGAGAAGAAGATCAGTTGTTTCATTTTTGAGATGAAGAGAGTAGCCCCATTCGCTTTTGAGGTTTTGATTTTGGCAGAAATTTTCAACAACAACGGTTAAAAGCATGGCGTTCTCCTTGGCTGAGTATCAGAAAATAGTAGCACTGTTTGAGCTCTCGTCAATCTTACGATTGGTATTGCATCAATAAATGACGGATATGGCTTTAATCTTGTAGTGTAGATAAGGGGATAAAAATGTTTGATTATGAAAAAACCTCGAAGGCCTTTGAACTCGCCAACTTTGCCCACCGTCACCAAATTCGTAAAGGCATCAATATTCCTTACATCAGTCATCCGATGGGGGTTGCTTCACAAGTTTTAGTTTGGGGTGGTAACGAAGAGCAGTTTATGGCAGCGCTTTTGCATGATGTATTGGAAGATTGCGGTGCGGGCATGGCTCAGCGCATTGAAGAAATTGGTGGCGAAAATGTTTTGAGGATGGTGAAAGAGTGCTCAGATATCATTCCGGATAATCCAACGCAGAAAACCCCGTGGTTGCCGAGAAAGCTCACTTATCTTGAGCACTTAAAGACAGTTGGTGACGATACTTTGCTAGTGAGTATGGCGGATAAGTGGCACAATCTTCAATCAATTCTTTCTGAACTTTATCGAGTGGGCGAATGTGTTTATGACCGCTTCATTAAATCAGAGTACGACCGTCAAAAGAAAAAGGAAATGACGCTTTGGTATTACGACTCGATTATTCAGGTCTATGAAGAGCGTAAGGCACCAAAAGCTGTTGAGCTACGTCGACTCTTTAATGAAGTGAAGTCTTTTCGATGAGGAGGCAGTATGCGAGAACTTAAATTGAACCCCATCACAAGTCTTTTCAGCGCTCAAGGATTGCCGGCATTAATCAACTATCTTTGCCTTGCAGGTCAAGAGGGAAAGATTGATGAAGTGAGGGTGACTTCGAACGGTTTGAAAGTTGAAGGTTTTTTGAATAGGAAAAGATGCTTTTCTGTACGCCTGTCATTAAGTATTGATAGTCGAATGATTGTAGTTTTGACCGATGAAAAGGGACAGCGTGTTGAATTGGGAGACTTAAATGCCTTTGCTCGTTGGATGCCTTTAACTTGTCCTCTAAGCTCTTATGATCCCGATATCTTTGCACAATATGCAGTTGCGTTGGTAGAACTTGAGGCCAATATTACGATTAATGCAGTGGAAAAGACTTTGACCGCACGAGCTCAACCGTGGTTACCAGAAGAATTTAAGCTCGAAGCAAAAACGTTAAGTGTTAAAAACATCAATGAATATCGACGAAAAATAAAGGAATTCAAAGATTGGGAATTAGAGGGTTACAGGGACTGGACTGAGTCATTATTTGAAGAGTCAAGATTAAAGGAGATGAATGCAAAAGATTGAGCCTGCATGACTTCTTAACCAGTCCTTTCCGCAATAGCAATAATCCACAAGAGTTTTAAGTCTATTTTGTAGTGATGTTTTGAGTTATGATGATTAGAAAGAGGAGAATAGGTATGCCGAGAAATGCGATGGTTGTCGTGGATATGCTCTATGACTTTATTGATGGAAGTTTGGCTTGTTTACATGCCAATGAAGCGGTGGCTGAAGCCAAACGTCAAATCGAAGAGGCACTTTCTAAAGATAAGGACTTCCCGATTCTTTTTATTTTGGATCATCATCCCCAAAATCATTCCTCATTTAAAGAGTTTGGAGGGATTTGGCCCTCGCACTGTGTGGCCGGAACGCATGGAGGGGAAATCCACGATGATCTAAAACCCTTTGTTAAACCGGAGCGCTCTTTTTATAAAGGTTGCGAAGTTGATAAAGAACAGTATTCGGGCTTTGAGGGCGTCAATGATAAAGGGGAGAGCTTAGCTAAAGCGCTTTCCGGAATGGGCGTGATGGATGTCACGGTTGTGGGGATTGCGACCGAATATTGTGTGAAAGAAACCTGTTTGGATTTACATAAGCGAGGCTTTGCTGTGACGCTCGTATCTGAAGCGTTGGCCTATGTAGACTTTGATGGTCACAAGAAAACATTAGAAGAGCTCACCCAAAAAGGTATAACGGTCATTTAATTTAACGTTTCAAGCAAAAGCGGCTACTGGGTAAATCCGATAGCCGTTTTTGTCAGAATTTGAAAATTAATGCCAAGGAGCTTTGTCTTCGCACATCTTCGCGTCTTCTGCAGTGAAGCCTTGAAGACTGTTCTTTCGCGTTTGAATGCAGATAAATTGAAGGCCTGTTTCTAAGGCACGAATAGCACGATGACCTTCAGGATCAATGCGGAAAGCATCGCCCTTAGCAATTTCAACGACTTCACCATCAATGTAAAGCTCGCCTTTGCCTTCAAGAACAATGTAGAGCTCTTCGTTATTCGTATGAGCGTGAACAAAAGGAACGGCCACCATAGCGGGGAGTTTGTTGACCGAGACTTCGCAACCCGTCAAATTCAACACGTTATGAAGTTCGTCGCGGTTTTCCATCGTGATAGTGACTTTCTTAAAATTTTGCATTTTTATCTCCAATAGTTCGATATCGAACTAAATAAGTTTTTAAAGGGCAACCGAAGTTGCCTGATTTTTTAAAAGGTATTTAAAACTTTTTGCATCAACGTCTCAAGTTGGTCTGCCTCTTCTTCAGAAAGAGGTGAGAAAACCTTAGCGTTTAAGCGTTCTGAAATCGCTTCAAA
>CABSHY010000041.1 GCA_902477615.1 uncultured Sutterella sp. | reverse complement strand
AAAGATTTTGAGGCCGAGGCTGTCAAAATGCGTCTCGATCTGCGTCATGAAAAAGAGGATGAAACGCAAATTTTATTCAGTAGTGGTGTAGAACCCAATGTAAGGCACTTCAATAAGCGAGAACTTTCAATCCTGGCTTGCAAAGAGTTTGGAGCACTTTGTAATCAAATTGGGGTGATTCTTTATAACAACGGTTGGTACATCAAACGAGATGGACATCCCTACAATAAACTTCCCGGTGGGGTCGTTATTACAGGGGGGGCGACCTTGATGATGGGGGCTGCCGAGTTTATTTCTTCAATTCCTGGGTTTTATCGTGAAACTTTTGCAGCTCGACAAGGGCGATCGCTCTACGAAGGGGATGGCTGCATGGGGTTAACTTCTCCGCGAGAAAGTGCCGTGATGGGTTTGATCGCTTATGAAGCTAGACGCTTTATGTTGGGGGAAGACGATAAAGATGTTACCTCTGAGGACGATACGTGGGTTTCTAAGATAAAGCGCATGACCAAAGAGTTTTTTATCGGTCAGTACTAAAGCCGTAAGAAAAACAACAAATTTCTTGATTTTTTCTAGCCAAAATGGGAGCTTTTAAGTCATAATTAGAGAATTGGTTTTGGAGAAATATTTATGTTCGATGTCGTCAATGATGAACCCCGTCAAACCGTAATTAAAGTTGTTGGTGTTGGTGGTGGTGGCGGTAACGCCGTAGAACACATGATTGAGCGTGGTGCTCAAGGTATTCAGTTCATTGCAATTAATACTGACTACACCGCATTGTCACGCTCTCGCGCACACGCAACTCTTCAAATCGGTAAGACTGGTTTGGGTGCAGGTGCTCATCCTGAGGTGGGTGAACAGGCTGCTATTGAGTCTAAGGATCGCATCCGCGAATTGCTCCAAGGCGCTAATTTGGTTTTCATCACTGCCGGTATGGGTGGTGGTACGGGTACGGGTGCAGCTCCTGTGGTTGCACAAATTGCTCGTGAAATGGGCATTTTGACGGTCGCTGTTGTCACAAAGCCCTTTAGCTACGAAGGTGCTCGCCGTATGCAACGAGCTGAAGAAGGTTTGTTGCGCTTGAAGGAAGCCGTGGATAGCCAAATCGTGATTCTCAATGACAAATTGGAAGACGAATTGGGCGAAGATGCCACTGTGAGCGAATGCTTTGCTGCTGCTGACGACGTGCTCTTTAAGGCTTGTGCTGGTATTACCGAAATCATTCAATCTCCTGGCTTGATTGGCGTTGACTTTGAAGACCTCCGCACTGTGATGAGTGAACGCGGTACGGCCATGATGGGTTCTGCCATTGCTACGGGTCCGGATCGTGCACGCATCGCAGCAGAAAACGCGGTTGCCTGCCCGTTGTTGGAAGGCGTGACGCTCAATGGTGCTCGTGGTGTGTTGGTTTACATCACCGCCAGCGAAGAAAGCATGAAGATGAAAGAAACCAAGACAGTGATGAATATCATTACGAACTTCACTGCCAAGGGTGCTCAAGTGATCTATGGCTCTGCCTACGATGACAGCATGGGTGATTCTATGCGTGTTACGGTGGTTGCTACGGGTCTTGACGGTGGTGTTGATCACTCGATTCCACCGTTGGAAAAGAAGGAAGAAGAACGTCCTGTTTGGGCAACGACTGCCACTAAGCCGGCCGTTCAAGTGCCGCCGATGGCAACTGCTCCTGCTCAACAAGCTGCAAAACCGGCCGCTTCCGTGACCAATATTTGGGATTTGCCTCTTTCTCATCAAGAGGCTGTTGTGCCGCCGGCTCAACCGAGTCCCAATGTGATGCAACCGATGACTTCTCAACCGGTTCAACCACAAGAACCGGCTGCTAAACCGCAACAAGAGTTGGGTGAAACGGTGCCGATGCCCTTTGGCCCGGCAGAAGAAGAGCCTGAAGAAAGTCCTTCTCGCGATTGGCCGTCCACCGGTTGGTGGTCAAGCCGTCGAGACGGGAAGTAATTTATACAGCTAGTCCAATAAGTGTTTTTCGCCGATTTATTCGGCGAAAAGCTTGCCATTATGCTGAAACAAAGAACGTTGAAAAAGCCGTTAAAGACCGTAGGTATCGGTTTGCACTCGGGTCAAAAAGTTTGTTTGACTTTGCGTCCAGCTGAACCCGACACTGGCATTGTTTATACGCGTGTAGATTTGGATCCGCCTGTGGTGATGCCTGCAGAGGCAACTCGCGTTAACGATACGCGAATGGCAACGACCTTAAATGAAGGCAACGTAAAAATCTCCACCATTGAACACTTAATGAGTGCGTTGAGCGGTTTGGGGATTGATAACTGTTATGTGGATGTTGACGCTTCTGAAATTCCGATCATGGACGGTTCGGGTGCGAGTTTTGTGTTCTTGATTCAGGCCGCTGGTGTGGTCGAACAAGAGGCCCCGAAGCGTTTTGTGCGAGTGTTAAAGCCCGTTAAGGTGATCGATGGTGACAAATGGGCAATGCTTGAACCTCATGAAGGTTATAAGCTCGCTTTTTCCATTAATTTCGGTCATCCTGCGATTGATGCAACGGTGCAATTTACCGAAGTTGATATGGCAGAAACAACGTACAAGAATGCCGTTTCTCGAGCTCGTACCTTCGGTTTCGTTCAAGACGTTGAAATGCTTCGTTCAATCGGCTTAGCTCAAGGCGGTACGCTTGAAAATGCCGTTGTGATGGACGAGGCTAAAATCCTTAATCGTGACGGTCTTCGTGCCCAAGACGAGTTTGTCAAACACAAGATTTTGGACGCCATGGGTGACCTTTATGTTTTAGGCCATCCTCTATTGGCTCGCTACAGTGCCTATAAATCCGGTCATGGATTAAATAACCAATTGTTAAGGGCTCTTTTAGCCGATCCCACCGCTTGGGAATGGGCAACGTTTGAAGGCAAAGATTATCCCGAGGATTTTGCCCTGGAACGTGCGAATGCGCTTTAATGTCGATAAACGACTTGGTTGGTTGTTGAGTGGCATCATTTCGGTGTCACTTTTGGGGTGCTCGACGCCACCCACAGATCCCACGGCAGTAGTCATCAGAGAGATGGCCACGCCATCACAACAGTTCATGATTCGTGAACAAGATCGTGCAATTGAATTGACGCGAGACGATCGTGTCAGAAAACTTCTTAGAGCGTTTCAACGCCAACATCCTAAAGCCGTTGATGTGATGCAAAAAGTGGCAGGCTATCTGAATTACGGGCGCTTGAGCGTTGATGCCCATTTGATTATCTACCATGAGCGTGAGGGGGCGATTAAGACGCCTGTCAACATGGATGTATTGGTTGCGTACCTAGAAAATATGTATGCCCGTCAAGACCAAGAAAGAATGCCTGCCTACATTGCGCCGACAACTACGCCTTAAGTGCTTGCGCTAAGCGCTCTAGAGCCTCTCTAACATCATCATCTTTAGCTAACTGTGCTTCTTCGTAGACTTGTTGTGCAGCCTCAGGCGGAGCAATGCGAGACTCTCCTTTGGGATAGGCTTCGGGCTGAGCAAGCGCGGTGATTTTCCCGCTTCGAATCGCAATGATTGGAGCGGTAATTCCGGCATCAAAAAGTTTTTTTTCAATGGTGGGCTGAATCTGTTTGAGGCGATTAGCCATCGTTGGCGTGACGGTGTTAATAGTGATGCCTTGTGGCTGATGGGTCACATGCGTGCAATTCATAATGTCGATTCGCACACCTTTAGAAACGCAAGCTTGAGCAATCAAAGTCTTGAGTCGGGCGCTTTGCAATTCCATTTTTAAAAACGAATCTGCACCTTGATTTTCCAAGATTTGGTGGAAATTTCGCATATCTCTCATGGTGCGTGCTCCAAAATTCAATATTCGTCACAAAACGTTAAGAAAACCTTACGTTTTTCAAGGGAAAAATAGTCAAAAAAGCCCTGTTAATGTGCGATAATTCAACGCTATGGATTGTACAACGAAAGCAACCGTAAACGCATTTCAGTTGCTTTCTAAATCTGTTTCCTGAGGGTATTAGGGGACGGGATTAAGGTATTTAAAGATGTTTTCTGAGCTTTTAACCAAAATTTTCGGCAGTCGTAACGATCGCTTGATTAAACAATATCGTCGCCAATGTGTCGCTATCAACAAATTGGAAGATTCGATGAAGGCGCTCACGGATGAGCAACTTCAAGCCAAAACACAAGAATTTCGCGATCGTTTGGCCAAGGGTGAAACCTTAGAAGCATTGTTGCCTGAAGCTTTCGCAGTCGTTCGTGAAGCCAGTGTCCGTGTGTTGGGCATGCGTCACTTTGATGTGCAGTTAATCGGCGGTATGGTGCTCAATGATGGCAAGATTGCTGAAATGCGTACCGGTGAAGGTAAGACTTTGACGGCAACGTTAGCCGTTTACTTAAATGCGTTGCCTGCCAAGGGTGTACACGTTGTGACGGTCAATGATTATTTGGCTCGCCGTGACGCCGAATGGATGGGCCGCCTCTACAATTTCTTAGGTTTGAGCGTCGGTACGATTTATAGCCAACAACCCAACGAAGAAAAGGTGTTGGCTTACGCTGCCGATATCACGTACGGTACCAATAACGAATTCGGTTTCGACTACTTGCGTGACAACATGGAGTACGACATTAACCACCGTCGCCAACGCGGTTTGGCTTATGCTATCGTTGACGAAGTGGACTCCATTTTGATTGACGAAGCCCGTACGCCGTTGATTATTTCGGGCCCGGCCGATGACAATACCGATCTCTATGCTCAAATCAACGAGATTCCGTCACTTTTGACGCGTCAAGCAACCGAAGACGGTGAAGGTGATTATTGGGTCGATGAAAAGGCTCATCAAGTCTACATTTCTGAAGCCGGTCATGAACACATTGAACAAATTTTGACAGAACGCGGCATGATTCCAGCCGGTCAAAGTTTGTACTCCGGTCAAAACATCATTTTGATGCACCATTTGCAAGCCAGTTTGCGAGCTCACGCTCTCTTTAAGCGCGACCAACACTATGTTGTGCAAAACGGCGAAATCGTGATCGTTGACGAATTTACGGGTCGTTTGATGCCGGGTCGTCGCTGGTCTGAAGGTTTGCACCAAGCTGTTGAAGCTAAGGAAGGTGTGAAAATCAATCAAGAAAATCAAACGTTTGCTTCTATTACGTTCCAAAACTACTTCCGTATGTATACGAAGTTGTCCGGTATGACGGGTACGGCCGATACGGAAGCTTACGAATTCCAAGACATTTACGGTTTGGAAACGGTTGTGATTCCGACCCATCGTGCGATGATTCGTGATGACCAACAAGACAAGGTTTTCCGCACGGTTGACGAAAAGTATCGTGCCATTGTTGAAGACATCAAAGAATGTTGCCAACGTGAACAACCGGTGCTTTTGGGGACGACCTCAATTGAGAACTCTGAAGCTTTGAGCCAATTGTTGACGAAAGAAGGCATTAGCCACAATGTCTTAAATGCTAAGCAACACGAAAAAGAAGCACAAATCGTACTTGAAGCCGGTCGCCCTGGCATGGTGACCATTGCTACCAACATGGCCGGTCGTGGTACCGACATCGTGTTGGGGGGTGGCATTAATAAGATTATTGATTCCATCCAAAAGAATGAAGAATTGACCGAAGAACAAAAGACGGCTGAAATCGAAAAGATGCGTGAAGCTTGGAAGGTTGAACACGAAAAGGTTGTTCAAGCCGGTGGTTTGCGCATTATCGGTAGTGAACGTCACGAATCCCGTCGTATTGACAACCAATTGCGCGGTCGTGCCGGTCGTCAAGGTGACCCGGGTTCTTCATGCTTTTATTTGTCGATGGAAGACCCGTTGTTGCGCATCTTCGGTGGTGACCGTATGCGTGCTATTGCCGATAAGTTAAATCTTGAAGAAGGCGTGGCCATTGAGTCCAACATGCTTTCTCGCATGATTGAAAGTGCTCAACGTAAGGTGGAAGGTCGTAACTACGATATTCGTAAGCAATTGCTCGAATTCGATGACGTTCAAAATGACCAACGTCGTGAGATTTATCGCTTACGTAACGAAATCCTCGAAAGCCAAGACATGAGCGAAATGATAACGAGCTTGCGTCACGGGTTCTTTACGGACTTGTTCCGTGCTTTTGTGCCTGCTGATACGGTTGAAGAACAATGGGATTTGAAGGGATTGCAAGAGGTGCTTGCCAATGAATGGGGTATCAGCATGGACTTCGAAGCTCAATTGGAAAAGAGCAATTCTGTGACCGATGAAGACTTGTTGGAAATGTTGGTCGCTGAAGCAGATCGCATCTACAATGAAAAGGTCGAGTTGGCCGGTGCTCAAGCCATGTCTGACTTTGCCCGTCAAGTGACGTTACAAGTGTTGGATCACATCTGGCGCTCTCACATTACAGCTTTGGATGCCTTGCGTCAAGGCATTTATTTGCGTGGCTATGCTCAAAAGCAACCGAAGCAAGAGTATAAGCGTGAAGCCTTTGCCATGTTTGAAACGTTGTTGGATCGTGTGCGTGAAAACGTTATGCGCGTGATGATGACGGTTCATGTCCAAACGCGTGAAGAAATGGAAGAGCAACAACGCTTAGCTCAAGACGCTGAAGCCCAAGCTCAAATGATGGCTGACCAAGCTGCTCAAAAGGCTCAAGGTGCCCGAGAGTTGCAAGGTGAACAAGCCAATCATACGGTGCGTGATGATGAAGGCAATGAGTTGTCCTTCACGGGCATGTCACCCTATGGTGTCGATTTAGATAAGGTGGATTGGCGTGGTGTTTCTCGTAACGCTCAATGCCCGTGCGGTTCCGGTAAGAAGTTTAAAAACTGTCACGGCCACATTGCCTAATCAATGACAACTAAGAGGCGCGAAAGCGCCTCTTTCAATTTGAGGAAATAGAAAAATGAATCAACCCTCTCGAGCTGTCACTCTCGTCTCCTGTGGCGTTTTATTTAATGAGCAAGGCCAATGTTTAATCAGTTCTCGCCCGGAAGGCAAGGTCTATGCTGGGTGGTGGGAGTTTCCGGGCGGTAAGATGGAATTTGGTGAAACGCCTCACGCAGCACTTGTTCGTGAAATGAGAGAAGAGTTAGGCATGAAAATTCATGCGAGTTCTCCCTGGGTTACGGTTATTCATGAGTATCCTCATGCCTGTGTGAAATTGCATTTTTTGCGTTGTTGGGACTATAGCTGCGAGCCCCGGTCATTGGAACATCAGTCCTTTGGTTTCTTTGATTTAGATAAGTGGCCGGAACCCATGTTGCCAGCAACGAAACCCTTGGCCCGTTGGTTGGCACTTCCCAAACATTGGATGCGCTTAGAAAGTGATAAGGAAACGGTTTTAAACGCTTTAGAAGCGCAAGATGGTCGTCAATTTGACGCAGTTATGCTTGGCGTGAAAAATGCGTCAGAAATCGATTTTTGGCGCTCTGAGTTGGAACGATTTGGGGTAAAGAGTTTCTGGGTTAGCGCAAAATGCTCTGAAGAACTTCAAAAGCAAGCCGATGGTGTGTATTTGGAAGAGGTCGAAGACTTGCCCTTGGCAATGCATGAAAATATTGCAGGCCCCGCAGAACCGCAAGCTTGGGATGCCTATGAACAAGCCGGTGTTTTATTTGCTTGGGCACCTGAATTTGTTCGTGTTGGATCAAGTGCTTGGGAGCGACTTTTGATGGAAAATCCGCTTCCTATTTATTTAAGCAATGTTCGAATCGACAATGAAAAACATTTGCGCCCGCATGGGGCGCATGGTTGGATTGAGAAAATCTAGCTATTTGTTTTGGCTCTTTTCTTCCGGTATGGAGGAAAAGAGCTTTTGGGCTAATTCGTCGGCTTCGTTTGAAGAGTTTTGCATGGCTTCGCCACGAATGACATAACTGTCACTGGCCCATTCACCCAAATCAATTAACTTGCAGCGTTCACTGCAAAACGGTCGATAGAGGAACTTATCTGACCACTCAACAGACTTTCCGCACGTAGGGCATTTAACGATCATACTGGTTCTCCACTTTTGGGGGATTGACTGGCCATTTGAAGGTAAAAGTCGTGTAAACGCGTTACTTGTTGAGTGACGTGTTCTGGCGTTGATTCATTCACAATGACTTCGTTGGCAATGGCTTTACGAGCTTCGCGAGAGGCTTGGCTCATAATGATGGCTTGCGTTTGTTCGCGCGATAATCCGGAGCGTGCCATAACGCGTTCAATTTGTGTTTCAACCTCACAGTCAATCACTAAAACACGATCACAACGATCGAGCCAAGCAGAACTTTCTGCCAAAAGGGGAACGACCAAAATTACGTACGGTGCGTCACTATGCTGAGCAATTGAAGCCATCGCCACTTGAGCAATGAGCGGATGCAAAATGGCTTCAAGCGCTTGTCGTTTTTCTGCATCTTTAAAAACCAATTCTCGCATCTTGGCGCGATCAAGTTGACCGGCGTCGTTAAAAATTTCATCGCCAAACTTTTGATGAATTGCATCGATGGCAAGACCGTTCGGTGCCGTGAGGGCATGACTGATGAGATCGGTGTCGATGACAGGAACACCGAGCGAAGCAAATGCGTTACTGGCTAATGTTTTGCCGGCACCAATGCCGCCGGTAAGACCAACAATCCAAGGCATATTATCCCTTTGTCTGAGAATTCAGTGAAACTGAGAAAAATTATACGTTGGAAAAAATTTGAAGGATAGGAAGAAAGACTGATTTGGAGAAAATAAAAAAGCGACCTTTGAAAAAAGTCGCTTTTTTGAAATCTGGTCGGGGTGAGAGGATTCGAACCTCCGACTCCTACGTCCCGAACGTAGTACT
>CABSHY010000040.1 GCA_902477615.1 uncultured Sutterella sp. | reverse complement strand
TGTCTGAGACATTTTCTTCAAGAGGAATGTCGCCGGCGAAATCCTTCATCAAGCGAGAAATCAGCACCGGAAGATCTTCGCATGAAAGTGATAGACCTTCTAAAACTTTTTGTCCATCAGCGGATTGGGTAAGAGAGGGGTTATCCAGAAACAATCGCACACTGTGATAGACCAACTCTTTTTCTTGCACATTAGGTGCTCTCAAGCGAGCTTCTTTGGGAGCTCGTAAAAGTGCTTTGTTGACGCGCGCCCGCAACAAGTGACCCAAGAAGTTAATGCTTGCCGTGACTCCAACCAAAGACGTTGCCCAAGGAAGGTAGTTGGAGGTTGAGAATGCATCACTGACTAAAGCCCCAATCCAAAGGAGGGCTGCCAAACCCACACCTGCATAGCGCAAAATGGAGCGCGACTCTAAAACGATGTAGGCGTAACCAACACAAATGAGAACGGCCGTTACGGTTAAAACGCCTTGCGTTAATACCGTGAGTGACGACAGAAGGTCAGAGGCAATCCAAGCACAAAGGGTGACGAGAGCAACCGCAAAACCCAGACCCAACACGCGTTCATGACGGGCGTGAGGGTGGGTGCGATGGGCTAAAACGGTGGTAATCGCAAAAGTGATACCGACAGAGCCCACACAAAGAAGAAAGGTTAACCAATTAGCCATAATGTAATTTAAGGAATGATGCCCATTTGAGCGGCTTCGTAAACGGCTTCACCGCGAGAATGAACTTGGAGCTTTCGGTAAATCTTTTTAATGTGAGCCGTGACCGTATGAGGGGAAATTGCCAAAATATTGCCGATTTCATTAAAGCTCATGCCTTTGGCTAAAAGGCGCAAAATTTCGGTTTCACGTTCAGAAAGGGGATGCGGTACGGCTGTTGGTACTTTTTCAGTCACAACAGTGGAATTGGTGCACAGTGCACGCAAAACACTTTTGGCCACATTGGGGCTCACGGGAGAGCCGCCGGCTTGCAAAAGGCGTACGGCATTAATGAGGTCAGATTCAATGGCTGACTTTAAAACGTAACCCGTTGCACCGGCTTCGATGGCGCTAACAATGTGGGGATCGTCTTCGCTATTGGCCAGAATCAACACGTCGCTCTCAGGGTATTTTTCATTGACCCAAGAGACAATTTCAAGACCAAAACCATCGGGCAGGGTCAAATCAATGACAAGCGTCTCAAAGGGATAGGTGTTAATAAGTTTTTTAGCGGCCGATTTTGTTTCGGCAGTGCCGATGATGCGAATGTCTGTTTCAGCACCAATGACGCGCTCCATGCGATCACGGATATGAGCGTCATTTTCAAAAATCAAAATTCTCAATCTTGCAGCCATAAGGTATAAGCTCCGAGCAATCTCGGGTACGACTTTTCGAAATTTTTAACCCCCATATTCTAACAAAGGAAAGTGGGAGAAAATCGCTTAAAAATGTTAACTTTTAGCCATTTCGATGGCCTTAGGCGGTAAGATTGAAAAAGCGATGTTTTAACCAACAAGAGAATAAGGAAAACGAATGTCAATCAATCGCCGAGAAGCCCTCTTGACCGGTTTGGTCGGTTTGCTGGCTGCGGGTGTTGCCCAAGCCAAGCCCGCTGTAGTCCCTCCGATTTGGGACGGCAAAAAAATGTACGAGTCTTTAGAAAAAGACGGTACTGGATTTACTAATCCTGCTGCCGCCGGCAGCCCCAAAGCCTATGTTATTTTTGATACGCAATGTCCCGATTGCATTCGTTTGATGGATCGTTTGCGTCCCTTGTTGGATCGTGTTCAAATCACGTTTTTCCCGATTGCTTTTATGAATCCGCACTCGGACCCACAAGCCACCGTCATTTTGACGGCAAAAGATCCGTTTGCAAAACTTGAAGAACATCACGTGCACTTCCGCGATCCCAACTTCCGTGGCCTTCAATATGACATTACGAAGTTGCCGATGGATGTTCGCCAAAAGGTTTGGACCAACACCAAATTGCACCGTCGAAGTGGTTGTCGAGCTGTGCCTTACGGGGTCTTTAAAAATGCCAAAGGTGAGTTCATTCCCTTTGACGAAAATCTCAATACCGATGAGTTAGCCGCTGTTTTTGGTTTAAAGTGATTGTTTTTTGACAAGAGCCTCGAAGATTTTCGGGGCTTTTGCTTACTTTGGCGTCAAAAAATCAAACCGATAGTGTTAAAGTAAAAGTAATAGTGAAAGTGTCATCTGATTGTCATATTGTTAGGTCACAATGTGCACTTAAAGTACTTGTTAAGTAAGGAACTCTTATGCCCGCCGAAAATGCAGAGATTAAGTTAGTTGTGAGTGAAGAACCGGTCAAAAAAGACGAGGTGAAAGCTCCTGCACGAGCCGCTAAAAAGCCGGTAGTGCGTCGCACGAAGACCTCCTCTTCTGCCAAGCCCGCCAAAACAGTCAAAAGTGTCAATGTGTCTTCGAGCGCAAAGCCCGTGGATGTGACCGATCCTGCCTACTACTTAAATCGTGAAATCAATTGGATTGATTTTGACAGCAAGGTTTTAGAGCAAGCCAAAGACGCAACTGTTCCGCTTTTGGAACGTGTGAAATTCTTGTCGATTTTTTATAACAATCTCGATGAATTTTTCATGGTGCGCGTAGCCAACGTTTGGAAGCAAGTGCAAAGCGGTGCGGACCCAACGGGCGCTGATAAACTTTCTCCTCGCCGTCAATTCTCAGAAATCGGTCGTCGCGTGCGTGAAATTTGCGATGAAGCCGAGCTTGTTTGGAAAAAACAAATTGTGCCGGCCCTGGAAAAAAAGGCGATTCGTATCGTCAAATACGCAGACCTTGCCGAGAAAAAGCGTCAAGCGTTGGATGCGTTTTACGATAGCGATATCTATCCGGTCTTAACGCCACAAGTGATTGACTCCGGGCACCCCTTCCCGCTCGTTTCCAACTTGAGCATTAACTTCATCATGGAATTGGTGGATGCGAAAAATCCCAAGGATGTTCGTCATGCACGCTTGAAGTGTCCGGATAACTTACCGCGATTCCTTTTCTTGCCGCACGGCAAGGAAGAAATTCATCCTGATTTGAGTTTTGATCCGGGCTATACCGAAGTCGATGTTGTTTTGATTGAAGATTTGGTTGAAGAGCGTATGCATCGACTCTTCCCGGGCTTTAATGTTAAAGCGGTGGGTCAATTCCGAGTTACGCGTAATCCCGACGTGGAAATCGAAGAAGACGAAGCCGATGACTTGTTGGCAGCTGTCCGCGACTACGTGGACCAACGTCGCTTCGGTGACATCATCCGCGTTGAAATGGGGCGCGGAATTCCGGTTCGTTTGGCTGACCTTTTGATCGAATATTTGGATGTCAAACCCCATCAAGTCTATAAGCAAAAGATTCCTTTGGCATTTTCTGCCTTTATGGGCCTCGGTTGCATTGATCGACCGAAGTTGCAATATAAGCCTGATCGCACAAAACTTGTGAAAGAGTTGGATATGGAAAACGACTGTTTTGCCGCTATTCGCAAGCAAGACATCGTGATGTATCACCCCTATGATCGCTTCCAAGGTGTGCTCAATTTCATTGAACAAGCCGCACGCGACCCGAAGGTCGTGGCCATTAAACAAACGCTTTACCGTTGCGGCAGCGACTCGCCCGTTATCCGCAGTTTGTTGGAAGCCCGTCGTCGTGGCAAGCAAGTAACGGCTGTGGTGGAATTAAAGGCTCGCTTTGACGAAGAACGAAACATCAACTGGGCCGAAGAGTTGGAACGAGCAGGCGTTAATGTGGTCTACGGTTTTGTGGGCTTAAAGATCCACGCCAAGCTTTGTTTGGTCGTTCGCCGTGAGGCCGATGGCATTCGTCGCTATGTTCACGTGGCTACCGGTAACTACAATGCGTCGTCAGCCAAGATTTACACGGACTTGGGCATTTTGACCGACGATGAGGATATCTGTGCCGATGTGACCGA
The DNA here is from genome assembly GCA_902477615.1 of uncultured Sutterella sp. GTDB lineage: Bacteria > Pseudomonadota > Gammaproteobacteria > Burkholderiales > Burkholderiaceae_F > Aphodousia. The sequence goes on along the minus strand of CABSHY010000040.1, from coordinate 4,837 downwards.
TTTGTTTAACGTGATGACCGGTTGCGGTCGAGTCGATACCTATCGCAAGATTTTGGTTTCGCCCAATACGTTACGTCCGTCTTTGATGAAATTAATTGACGATGAAATTCGTTTGCATCAAGAACACGGCAATGGTCACATTATTTTGAAGTGCAACCAATTGGTCGACGGTGGCATCATTGCTGAGCTTTATCGTGCATCGTTAGCCGGTGTGAAGATTGAATGCCTGGTGCGCGGTATTTGTTGCTTGCGCCCAGGGGTTCCCGGTTTGTCGGAAAATATTACCGTTCGCTCCATTGTAGGCCGCTACCTTGAGCACGCACGTGTGTATTGGTTTAACCACAACGGTGACGAGCAAATGTACATTGGCAGTGCCGACATGATGAACCGTAACCTCAATGGCCGTATTGAAGTTCTGGCACCGATTTCAAGCGCCAAGATTCGTAAAAACATCATGGAACGTATTTTGCAATTGCAATTAAACGATACGGAACAAGCTTGGCAGATGAATGCCGATGGTACGTACACGCGCTTGCGTCCCTTCAGAACCAACAAGCGCATTGATTCTCAAAGTGCTAGCCATCATACAAAGCATTTGTACTAGGAAAGGTCAGTGGTTATGACGCAGAAAGCTTATACCGATTTAAAAGATGAGCAACTGGAGACGACGGGTTTTGTTCGTCCTAATCCGACCGTTAAACGTGTGGGATTTGTGGACTTGGGCAGTAACTCGTCCCGTTTAACGATTGTGGAATTTGATGTTCGCGGTCGTGTGACGATTCTCGATCGTGTTAAAAGCATGGTTCGCTTGGGGGAAAAGGCGTTTGAAACGAAAGAACTTCAACCTCAAGCGATGGCTCGTGCGCTCACGTGCCTAGATGAGTTTGTGAAGGTTTGCGAGTCTTTCGGTGTGAAGGAAATCGTAGCTGTGGGGACGGCGGCGCTTCGCATTGCCAAAAATAGCCAAGCCTTTGTTGATGAAGTCAAAGCCAAAACCGGTATGGACTTAAGTGTTATTTCCGGTGAGGAAGAGGCTCGCTTGATTCGCGTGGGGATTTGGGATGCCTTCCCCAAAACGAAAGACGCTTTCCTTTTTATCGATATCGGTGGTGGGAGTACCGAGCTCTCGGTGTCTTCTCGCAGTGACATCGAAGTGCTTGAAAGCTTAAATGTCGGTTGCGTGATGGTGACAGACGCTTTTACCCAAACCAAGACGGGGAAGGTGAGTACAACCGTTTTTGAAAAGATGCAAGCTTTGGCCTTGCGAAAGATGCAATATGCCTTGGCTGACATTAAAGCTGTCGATTATCGAGCCGCTGTTGCCAGTAGCGGGACGGCTCAAGCGTTAATGGCTTTTGCCCAATCACAACGAGTAGCGACGAATCCCTTAGAAGTGTGTGCTGAAGGGGTCATTTTGCCGTTGGCAGACTTAGAAAGTGCCGCTAAAACTTTATGTCAAATGACCATGGTGCAACGCCGTACCCAAGCTGGATTGAGTCCCGCTCGAGCTGAAGTGATTGTTGGTGGTGCGGCCATTTTGGTGCAATTATTAAAGGCTTTAAAGCTCGAGAGCGTCATCGTGACCGCTAGCAACCTTCAAGACGGTCAGGTGGTTGATTACATCGAACGCCACTATCCCAAAGAAGGTCAAAAAGAAAACTATTGGCGCCGCAAGAGCGTGAAGCGTTTAGCAAAACGTCATCACTATCAAAAGCCTCATGCTAAACACCTAAAGCAATTGGCATTAGGTATCTATGCTTCAGCCATTGAAGAAAAATTGTGTGTCGCTCAAGAGGGCTTAGAAGAGCTCTTGGGCTACGCTGCCCGTATGCACGACATTGGTATCGATATCGGTTACGATCGCCATCATGAGCATGGGGCCTACTTAGTGCGCCACAGCTCCCTTTTGGGATTTACAGAACATGAAATTTTGGTGATGGCACGCATGGTCTTTATGCACGGACGACCGTCATCGACTTTACCGCAGTTCCTCGAAGGCTCCGTGGTGACACAAGCTGAAAAGATGGCCGGTCTTTCGCTTTTCTTGGCTGAAAACTTGGATCGCACGCATCGTTCTTTAGTCAAAGAGGCGCGCTTTGTGAGAAAGCCTCATGGATTAGTTCTTGAAGTCAATGCTCAAGCGCCTGCGCCCATTGAAAAGAGCACGTTGGAAAAACTCAAGAAACACTTAAAGAAGGTGTTGGGTGAGACGGTGGACGTGGATTTCCATGAAGAAACACCGGAATCCACCATCACGATCATCGAAGAATAGTTAACTTTTTTCTTCCGTCGAAACCACTTTTGAGACCTTTTGGCAACGCGTCGTAAACCAAGCGACGCCTCCCATGAGGCTTGCCACGCTCATCAATACTGCTCCTGCACCAATCACAGTCCCTGCAGCACCAAATAAAATCGGCAATGTGGTGTGGCAGACATTAATGAGCATCGTGCGCAATCCCAATGCTTCGCCCACACGGCCTTCGGGCGATTGCGTGTGAAGCAACGACATCACATTGGGTTGTGAAGATCCAAGTGCTAAGCCTAAGAGAAATGCTACGGCACAAAGCGCGTAGAAGTCATCAAAAAGCGGGAAGAGGAAGTAGCTTAACGCCCCAAAGCTAAAGGCAAAGGTGAGCGTTTGCCATTCCGTCAAATGCTTGGCAATCCAAGGCATAAAGAGTCGAACGACAAAGGTGGCCGAAGCGAAAAAGCCCAAAATCCAACCGATTTGCGTTGCACTCAATCCAATGGATGTCCCGTAAATCGGGATCATAAAGTTCTGTAAATCCCACGCCATGGACATGAAGGAGCTTACTATCAGTACATTTCTGACGTGAGGGATGCGCATTAACTCAAAGTTGCCTTTGCGACGGGGAGGCTTTTTATTGCTCCACGCATCCGGTAAGAGTTTCTTGACGGCAAAAAGGAAAATGCATAAACCTGTTAAGGCTGTCGAGAGCGCAAAGACATAAGCGCTGCGATAGCTAATGAAGTCAATGAAGTAGCCGCCAATAATCGGAGCGGTGAAGCCGGCCGCTGAAAAGCCCATTGCCAAAATGGCAAAGTGCGTCGTGCGGTTGCGATCGTTAGATAGATATCCAATTAATTGTTGAATGGCCATCGCCAATAGCATCAGACCCACGCCATTAATAATGCAAGCAAGGTACAAAGGCCACAAGCCATAGACGCTCGTCGGCAAAGCAGAGGGAATCGTGGATGCAACGGCTGAGGTCAATACGCCATAAAGGATGGGTTTCTTCGGCCCGATGTTATCGATCCATTGACCGCACCGAATGGCAAATAAGGCCGGAACAAAGGCAAAAAGCGCCATCATAATGCCCACTTCGAGCGCAGAAGCCTGTTCGTACAACGCATCCAGTGAGCAGGTAACACGATTGGTCACGCATCCGATATGGACGATGACCGTTAATAGAACAATCTTAAGAATCTGAGTGGGCCAAGTCATAAATATAGGAAAGCCACAGTACGTTACGCGCACTGTGGCTTCTGCCTCAATCGATTAAATTACAAGTCTTACTTGCGGATAATGAGCAACGGGATATCGGCAATGGAAGCAATGCGCATGGCAGTTGAACCCATCACGGCGCTCTTGAAGCGACCATAACCGTGAGAACCCATCACCAAAATATCGAGTTCGCGCTTCTTGCAGTAAGCAGCGATTTCGTCACCGGGGTTACCGACCAAGCAAACTTCCTTGGGCTTGACACCGGCTTGTTCGAAAAGCGGAAGCACGGGATTAACGGCTTCAGCAAATTCGCTCTTTTGTAATTCAACGACTTCGTCTTCGCTCAAGGCGGGCAATGCCATACCGGTCATGTCGGGCATAACGGCACCGGCATAATCGCTCACCGTATTGATGATATGGAACGTTGCATCCTTGCCACCGAAGAGAGGCAATTGCTTAACAGCGTAATTAACAGCGGCCGTACCGAAATCAGAACCGTCAACGGCGATGCCGACGTTCAGGGCATCCTTTTCAGGAGCACTCTTGTCCCGCAACATCAAAAGCGGAACCTTCGTCAAGGCCAAAACGGCATTGGTCACAGAACCAAAGAGCAAGCCCTTCAAGGCAGAGCGACCGTGAGAACCCATGATCAAGAGGTCGACATTTCGCTTTTCGGCGATTTCTGCAATCACTTCAGCTGGCGTACCGATCTTGGAGACTTCTTCAGCCTTCATGCCGGATTTCTTCAAAATATTACGGACAGCCTTGAATGCCTTTTCGCTTTCATCTTCGTAGTAGTCAGTAAGTGCTTCACGACTAACAAGGCGACTGGCGCGAGCCGGTAACGGAGGTTGGACATTCAAAAGCACAACTTCAGGATCTTGACCGATCAAAGTCGTACGACTGGCAACAAAAGCAACCGCATTGTCACTGTAAACGCTACCATCAACGGGAATAAGGATCTTCATAAACTATCCCTTTATATTTAAAAATTTACAATTCAGTTCAAACTCTACATCTATGTGACAGTAAAGCGAACCATGGTCTCGAAAGGGCCACTTACAACAGTCTTCGAGCAGAAAGAGCTCGGGTCAGTGAAGAAAAATCATCGAAAAACTCGAAAAATATTCTTCAATCTCCTTACAATCACTTTAACCTTATTTGATGACGATTTCTAGCCCTGATACACAATATTGTGTGCTTTTTATAGAAACAGCCGTAAAACCTTTGGTTTCAACCAAAGGATATAAGGCGCGAATCCGAAGGATTTGTTAGATATAACATTTTAGAAGATTTTGCTAAGAAGTATTGTTTTTGGTTCATCACGAAAACGTGTGAAATTGATAAATAAGTTGACAAAGTCAGTAATTT
>CABSHY010000039.1 GCA_902477615.1 uncultured Sutterella sp. | reverse complement strand
CCCCGTGGGGACGCCATCACTTAGAAGCAGCCGTACGGTTGCTTTTTTGTTATCTACTGCCTGGAGTGGTATGGATGATGAGGCCATCTTCTGTACTGACGGCCTCATCTTTGAAAAATTAAATCCAGCCTTTCTTTCTGAAGTCTTTGAGAACTTTCACAAACGCTTTCATTTCTTCAGGTGTCCCAATCGTTAAGCGGTTGTAGTGTTCAAAGGGTGGAAACGCCCGACCGACGAATACGTGAGCCGCGGCCATGCGATCTTTGTAGACCTGATGATTGCCTTTAATTTGATGGAAGATGAAGTTGGCTTCGCAAGGCATGTATTTGATACCCAATTCATCGAAAGCATCCATCACGATTTTCTTGGCCGCTTGGTTGCTCAATAACGATAAGTCTTGGAAGTTTTTGTCATCCAGTGACTCAATGCCTGCGACAGCGCCGGCAAGGTTGGTATTGTCAATGGATTGGAAGCCGTCAATGAGTGCAGCGGTTTCTTTTGTTGCAACACCATAGCCAAACCGCAACGCGGCCATGGCAAAGAGTTTCGAGAACGTACGCGCAACAATTACATTCTTTTGTCCCTTTTTAACCAGTTCAACACAACTTTGGAAGTTTTTATCCGTCACGAATTCTGCATACGCCTCATCGATGATGAAGAAAGTGGTTGATTTCGCCGTTTTAATCCACGTGTTGAGCGTCTTTGAATCCAAAATACGAGCGGTCGGATTGTTGGGATTACAAAGGTAGACAATGGTATGACCTCTGAAATTGTTTTCTGCCTTTTTTAAAGCACCAATATCCATTTCACCATTGCCTTTGATAGGAACATTGACAACGGGAATATTCATGGCTTTAGAGTAGATTTCAGCGTAGTTAAAGGTGGGAACGGGTTCGAGCAATTGAACGGGTTTACCTGCCTTTTGAGCTTTGACAATTAAGGCCTGTACGGCTGCTTGGATAACTTCAGAAGAGCCGTTACCTAAAGTGATGTTTTCGCTCTTAACGTTTAAGTAAGAGGCGATTTTTTCAATGACACCGGCACGAGCCGCATCAGGATAGCGGAAAGCTTCGGCGAGTGATTTTGCAACGGCTGCCTTGGCTTTCGGGCTCATGCCTAGTGAATTTTCATTGAAATTCAACAATAGAGGTGTTTCTTTCGATGGCTTAAAAGCAGCTTCAGAAGTAAAAGCGTCAGTGCTGATGATGTTAGTGACAGCCGTAGCGCTTAAAGCCACTGCAGATGTTTTAAAAAGGTTGCGACGGGTAAATTGCATGGTTAATCCCCTTCATTTTTGAATCAATTAACCCAATTTTATGTCGGCTGTTTTCTCGACAAATTGTATAAATTACTTAATTAAATCAAATTGTTATCTATCGACAAAATTCGATAAATTGTCAACAAAAATGGTTAGTAAGAATTGAAATCAATGGAGCAGAATCCAAGCTGTCAATCAATCTATCTATCTATCTATCTATTCATTCTATCCGTTAGAATGATTGTTTCTATCCGATAGAATAACATGATGATTTATAATGAATAAATTGTAATTTGTTTGTGTATTTTGTTTATTCTATTATTTCTATCTGATAGAATGAGTGATAGTAAAGAAGATTGTTCTGTTATAGGATAAGTAGAAATGTTTGTAACTAGAGAAGGCCTGAACACTGAATTCAAACGTGAATATATTGAAGATATACGACTTGCCGTAATCGCTTTCGCTAATACCGACGGCGGGGAGTTGTATGTTGGAGTGGAAGATGATGGAACTGTTTGTGGAGTCAGCAATCCAGATGAGGTAATTTTGCGTATCCAAAATTCAATCCGAGATTCGGTGACTCCCGATATCATGATGTTTGTGAATACATCTTTTGTAGAGTTTGAAGACAAGACCGTAGTAAAGGTTGAGGTTCACAGAGGAACAAAGCGTCCCTATTTTCTTAGAGCTAAGGGATTACGACCCGAAGGAGTGTTCGTTCGTCAAGGCCCTTCAACGGTACCGGCAAGTTTTGATGCCATTCGTCAAATGATTGTAGAAACAAGTGCAGGAAAGTTTGAGCAAGGGGTTTCTTTTGATCAGAATCTTACATTTGAATCAGTTTCCGAGTTTTTCAAAGATAGGAATATTGCATTTGGTTCTTCTCAGATGCAAACCTTAGGATTGATTAATCAAGATAGACTTTTTACCAATTTGGCTTTGTTGCTTTCTGACCAGTGTCAGCACACTTTGAAGGTCGCAGTTTTCCAAGGAACTCATAAAACGATTTTTCGGGATAGGGCAGAGTTTTCGGGTTCAATGCTTAAGCAGTTAGAAGATGCTTATGCTTTTATCATGCGTTACAACAGCGTCCGATCGACTTTTAAGGGACTTAGAAGAATTGATTCTTTTGCATTTCCTGAAGTAGCCGTTCGCGAAGGACTTTTAAATGCCGTTGTACATAGAGATTATGGTAGCAGCGGTCCGATTCTAGTTAATATTTTTGACGATAGACTGGAAATTCTTAACCAAGGTGGTTTACTGCCAAATATGACAGTTGAAGAAGTTCGACAAGGGGTTTCTGAGCAAAGAAATAAGCTCCTAGCAGCAATTTGCTATCGCCTTGAACTCATTGAGGCGTATGGGACCGGTTACGATAAAATCGATGTAGCCTATGCCAATAGCGGCAAGATTGCTCAAATTAAAGTAACTCAAAACAGTTTTTTATTGTCGTTACCGAACCTCAATTATCAAAGTCCTGTCATTGATGATTCAGAAAACACAACCGTAGAAAATGACTCCTCTACCAATTTTGGTGGTGCAGTGCAACAACAGCGAGTGAAGCTGATTATCGACAAATGTAAAGAACAAGGATCTGTGACGAGAAAAGATGTTGAAAGACTACTGGATGTTTCTGTGACTACAGCAAATGCGTTATTGAAATTAATGCAAAGAGAGCAAATATTGAGAGTGATTGGTAGGGGCAAGAACACACGCTATCAACTTAACTGAAGAGTAGGGGATGGGTAAATTCATCCCCTCTTAAAGAAGATTATTTTGCTTTTCGATAAGCATTTCTTTGGTAATAAGCTTGAATATCCTTATTCAGATTTGCCATCCAGCGATTGACGTTGCGATGGATGTGAATCTTTTCATCCTTGGTTTTGTCTGCGGACTTTTCGTCTAAGCCACGGCTAGAAACGTAGGAGACTTGATAACCGTCTTTGTCGTAGTCCACGCGAACCACCACTTCAAAATTCTTTGCCTTGGCTCCGCTGGGGTAGGACAAAAGGAAGTGATCCGAATTAGCTTTGACAATGTTCCAATGACGCGACGTTGCAGCAGTTACAATGGCTGAGCGAATATCGGCCGTTTTTGCTTCAGGAATGGCGCTGGGCGTCGGGTTAAGAAGCGGAGCGGAAGTGCAACCGGCTAAAACACCTGCCATGGCCAAGACGGCAAGAAGACGTTTCATAATTAAACCTCGTTTAATGTGTTCAGAATGCTTCCATCATACAACTTTTGATCCTGCGAGTTTAAAAGTTACAATAGCGTCTAACAGTCTAATTTGTTATTTGGTAGGAAAGAAAATGCTAAGAAAAGCCGAATCTAAAGACATCTCTCGAATCGCTGAAATTTTGATTTTCACGAAACGCACGACGTATCGACCGATTTTTCAAAATGATCATGTGTCATTTAATGAAATGCAGGTATTGCCCGAAATCGAACGATTGCAAAAAGCAGGAGAACTCGACAATCTGTTTGTCTTTGATGATGGCATCGTCAAAGCGATGATTAAAGTCGAAGACGAAGGATCGTGGCTTAAAATCAGCGAATTTTTTGTCGATCCTTTCTTTCAAGGAGAGGGGATTGGAAAGAGTATGGTTAATACGATCTTAGAGCAACAAAAGCCCTTGTATCTTTATGTTTTGGATAAAAACGTAAAAGCAATTGGCTTTTACGAAAAAATGGGTTTCAAGTATTCGGGCGAAAAAGAAGAGTTTTTAGATTCGGGCTTTTTCATGCTCAAATACGTTCGAATCTAGGAAAGAAAACGCCCGAGAAACAGAACTGTGCTCGGGCGAGGTAAGGATTAGTAGGAAGCTTCAAACCTGCGTTTGACTTCCTTGATGCTGGGCACTTGATTCAGTGCACGAATCACACGCATTAATTGAATGCGATTATCCACTTGAATCATCAATTGCAATTCCGGATCGTTTAAGTCATCAGGAATATTCAACCCAACAATGGTTGCGCCTTCTTTAGCCACCGTCATCGTGGTTTCATAGGTGGCGCGACGAACATCCGTCACCTTCAAATCAATGGGAACACTGAATTGTTGGTTATGGTTGTCTGCCCACATCGCGTCTCCCCAACGTTCGTTGTCGTCGGCACGCCCCTTTTGAGCGTGCTTACAAGAGGCGCGATGAACAATGACACCGTGATCGGCACGCTCAAAGACGCAAATGGAGTCGCCTTGCACCGGGTGGCAGCAGCCTGCCAATTGAGCGTTGGTCTTTTGACCGTTAAAGATCACTTCTGCGTGAGCACTACTGGTCTTAACGTCGTCATGCATATCTTCCATTAAGGCTTGCGCGCGGTGAAGCACCAAAATGGAGTTAACCTTACCGTAGCCCACCAAGCTATAGATGGAGGCACGGGACTCTACTTCGAATTCCTTCATCAATAAGTCATAGACGGCATCAGGGACTTCATCCCAATTAAAGCTGACTTTACTGGCTTCATAATCTAAAAGTTCACGACCGACCTTAACGGCATCATCAAAGGATTGCGTACGCAAATATTGACGAATTTCAGCGCGAGCTTTACCGCTTTTGACATAGTCCAACCAGTGAGGATTGGGGTGAGCGAGGTTGCTCGTGATGATTTCCACCATGTCGCCGTTTTGAAGCAAGGTAGAAATCTTTTGCGTTTGACCGTTAATACGGCAGCTCTTAACGTGCGTACCCACATCGGAGTGAACCTGGTAGGCAAAGTCAATCGGGGAGCTGTCTTGGGGCAACGAAATAATGCGACCCTTCGGCGTAAAGACGTAAATACGATCAGGGAAGAGGTCAGCTTTAATGTTTTCGTAAAATTCGCTCGTGCTCGAAGACTTCGATTGCAAGTCAAGAAGCGATTGCAACCAAGCGCGCGTTAAAGCTTGAATGTCAGATTCCGAACCGCGGTTGAGCCAGTGGGTCAGAATCCCTTGTTCGGCAATGTCATTCATTTGTTCCGTGCGGATTTGGAATTCCACAGCGGTGCCTTGAGGGCCAATGACAGTGGTATGCAAGCCTTGATAGCCATTGCTCTTAGGAATAGCAATAAAGTCCTTAAATCGGCCTTGCACGGGCTTATACATTTTGTGCAAAGCGCCAAGCGTTCGATAGCAGTCTTCTCTCGTTCCAACAATCACACGGAAGCCATAAAGGTCAAAGACTTCCGAGAAAGAGAGCTGCTTGATGCGCATTTGCTGATAAATACCGTAGCACGTCTTTTCACGCCCGAGAACGCGACCTCGAATCGAGGACTTCACGAGCATTTCTTTCGTGTCATTGAGAATGCGTTCCAAGGCCGGACGGCGGTTTTTACGAGCGCTCACAAGGGCGTGATAGAGCACTTCATAGCGGCGCGGATAGTAGTTTTGAAGGCACAACTCTTGCATTTCACGAAACGCATGATTGATGCCCAAGTGGTGGGCCATCGGCACGTAAATATCAAGCGTTTCTTTGGCGATACGGCGACGCTTTTCAGGGCGCATGACGCCAAGGGTGCGAAGGTTGTGCAAACGGTCGGCGAGCTTAACCAAAATCACGCGAACGTCTTTACTCATGGCCAAAAGCATCTTTTTGAAGCTTTCGGCTTGGGCCACTTCATTGCTCGAAAATTTAAGCTTGTCGAGCTTGGAGACCCCGTCAACAATATCCGCAGTCACCGTGCCAAACGTTTTGGCCATTTCGATTTTGCTCACACCGGTGTCTTCTAAGACGTCATGCATGAGGCCGGCTTGAATGGTCGGACAGTCAAGATGCCACTCGGCCAAAATGCTCGCAACTGCGATAGGGTGAGTAATGTACGGTTCGCCCGATTTTCTCACTTGACCCAAGTGAGCATCGTCAGCATAGCGGTAAGCAGCTCGAATACGTTCAATGTCAGACGGTGACATGTATTTCGAGCAGATATCAATCAAAGAAGCAGCGGTAGCAATAACGGCTTTTTTCGTTTGAGTCGCCATCGGCAACTCGCTCTCTTCTTCGCCAGGACGAGGCACAGGGGCGGGCTTATCGCCACCCAAAATGGATTGTCGAATGGTGGCGAGGATATCGGTAGAGTCGGTTTGAAAGTATTTTGGAACCATAAAAAGCCTTACGCCAGAGAAAAGAGAGTGCTATGCGAGAGAACAAAAAAGCGAAGACAGACACAACGGTCTCGCTTCGCTTTTTGAGTGCCCGATTAGGACACGCGCTTGAGCATTTCTTCCTTTTCGATGGCGTCCGCGGCAATTTCACGCAAGGAAAGAACCGTGGGTTTGTCCTTGGCATCGATGCGAGCAACGGCGCCAGAGGACAATTGGCGAGCGCGCATAGCAGCGGCTAAAACCAATTCAAAGCGATTAGGAATCTTTTTCAAGCAGTCTTCAACAGTAACACGTGCCATTTTTTATTTCTTTTAAAAGTAAGTAAAAATTTATCAACTTTAGGATGCTGTCTTAATGACAGGGGATCCCAAGGTGCTTAAACGTTTCATGTTCACGAGCAACCTGCGTCTTGAAGGTTAAACGTGAAGCGCGAACGATCGCAATCAAATCTTGAGTTGCGCGTTCAAAGTTATCGTTAATTATAACGTAGTCGAACTCACAAGCATGCACCATTTCGGCACCAGCTCCAGCCAAACGTCGAGCGATGACCTCATCACTGTCCGTTGCTCGGTTATTTAACCGATGGCGAAGCGCATCAATGGAAGGCGGCAAAATGAAAATACCGACCACTTCGGGGAACAAACGCTTGACTTGCAAGGCGCCTTGCCAGTCAATTTCTAATAACACGTCGTTGCCGATTGATAATTGCTCATCAATCCACTTCTTGCTCGTGCCGTAGTAATTGCCATGGACATAAGCCCATTCCAAGAACGCATCTTCTTCTTTCATGGCCTCAAAGTCTTCGATCGAGACAAAGTGGTAGGCAACGCCATCGACTTCACCCGTGCGAGGCGCACGCGTGGTGTGCGAGATGGAAAGATGAACATCGGGGTCAGCCGCTAAGAGTTGAGCCACTAAGGATGATTTACCGGCACCGGAAGGTGCAGTGACCAGAAACAAGCGACCGGCTTGCGTGTTAGACATAATGTTTCCCCCACAAAGTAATCATTAAATTTTAAAGCAATCCGAGGTTCTGGGCTAGAGGTTCTTGTGAGCAAAAAGACTAATATCAAAGCGCTTTAGAAGTTCTACGGTTTCAAAAACAGGCAAGCCCATGATGCCCGAGTATGAGCCTTCAATTTTTTCAATAAAGGCACCCGCCAATCCTTGAATGCCATAACCACCGGCTTTGTCATAGGGATGAGGCGTGTTGATATAGCCTTCAATTTCTTCTTCGGAGAGCTTTTTAAACCAAACTTTAGACACACTCACGCGTCCTTCGAGATGCTCTTCATCGGTACCCACGAAGACAGCCGTTCGTACTTCGTGAGCGCAACCAGATATTTGCTCTAAAAAGCGTCGTGCTTCATCGCGATCGGCGGGTTTACCCAAAATGTTCCCGTTAAGAATCACCGTAGTATCCGCAGATAAAACGGGGAGTGGTTCAAGCTTTTCGGCTTTGATTTTCGCTAGCGCAATGAGTGCCTTCTCACGAGCCGTACGAATGACATACTCTTCCGGTGCTTCGTCGGGAAGTTGCTCCTCATCGCCAGCGAAATTCAATAACGTATGATCGTTGCTGGCAAGGATAATGGGCTTAAACTCCAGTTGTTCCAAAATCTCTTTACGACGAGGACTTTTGCTCGCTAAATAAAAAGCAGACATATTAAGCTCGATGGTAAGGGTGGTTCGTGAGGATGCTAAAGGCTCGATAGACTTGTTCGACAAGCATGACGCGCGCCATGGCGTGAGGCAAAGTCATTGATGACAAACGCATCATCATCGAGGCTTCTTTCTTTAAATTCGCATCTAAACCGTCGGCACCGCCAATGATGAAGGCTACGGAGTCACCTGCATCTCGCCAAGCGGAAATCTTTTTGGAGAAGTCAACAGTTGTAAAGTCTCGACCACGTTCATCCAAAGCCACCATGATGGAGTGATCAGGGATTGCGGCACGAATACGCTCGGCCTCAATTTGCATGATTTTTTCTTTGCTTTGACCGGCACGAAGTTCGGGTTTGACCGCTTTGACACTGACCTGCCAGTCTTTAGGAAAGCGATTCAAATAGTCTTCAATGGCCGTATCGGCCCAGCCCGGTTGTTTAATACCAACGGCAACAATCGTAATCTTCACGTCAACTTCCTTTATGCGAAAAAGGGCGCAAGGTGCGCCCTTTTGACTTCGATCGACAAATTAGTCTTCGACAATCTTGATCGTCTTGCCACGAACGGCACGCGGTCGATTCGCAGCGGGCTTATCTTCAGCGGCTGCCTTGGCAGCTTCTTCAGCACGCTTTTCAGAGGCTAACTTGATGTTAACCTTCTTGCCACCCCAAACTTCTTCGAGGTTGTAGTACTCACGCATAGCGGGTTGCAAAATATGAACGATGGCTTCGCCGCAGTCGACCAAAACCCATTCACCCGTGTCCGGGCCTTCAAGACCT
>CABSHY010000038.1 GCA_902477615.1 uncultured Sutterella sp. | reverse complement strand
TTGACCTTCAGCAGTCGGAACCCAAGCCGTCAAGAAGTAGTGTTGAACCATAGCGATCCAACCTTCATTAGAGGTCTCCGGCAATTCCTTGTCGCCATCAGAGATAGAAGCAAAAGAGATCTTTTGATACTTTTCTTCATCCGTGTAGGCCACTGGTCCCGTGAACGTGTTGTAGAAAGCACTATCGGACTTAGCGGGATTATCATCACGAACCAATTGCATATAAACAGAAGGATTAATGGCAACATTGCCCTTATTAATCACTTCGTGTTTAACTTGGATACCGTAGTGACCACGCTTCAAAACATAGGTCTTCACCAACTCAACACCACCGGCTTGAGCGACAAACTTTACAGACAAAACGTCTTGATCATCCTTCATCGTCAAGTCGTTGCTAGCCAACTTGAATTCGGTTCGGTGCGTCGGGAACGTACCACCAAGAAGACCGGTTTCAGCTTTGTAGACATGTTTATCATTCGTGTCGAATAAAACAACATTACCGGGTTCATAACCTTCGGGTTCGCTACCGAAAATCAAACTGGGAATACCACGCTTTTTCCAATCAGGCGTTTCGCGTTCATTTAAAAGCTCTGCACGAGCGACGGAAGCGCCATTTGCATCCAACGTCAACTTAAATAAATCCGTCGTAACGACAACAGGATTATTGATCGTCGTATTGACCTTGGAGGCAACAGGTTGTTCACCAGCTACAGTAGTGTTGGCACCTTGGGTTTGCTGTGCATCAGCAACGATTTGCTCTTGCTGTTGTTCGGGTTGAGCAAAATAGGATGGATTACCATTGCGGACTTGCCATGCGTCATAGAGCATGAACAAACCAAGCAAGAAAATAACCCATAAAAAAGCACGTTGTAATTCGCGTCCCATCTGGGGCTCTCTTTTCTATCGTTGAAATTAAAAAAATGGAAGCATTCGATTATTTTTTCCAAGGAAACCAGGAAAAAACCTCTGGGACTGGATCGACCCCCGCTCCTCCCCACGGATTGCACCGAACAATACGAGCAACCATAAGCCAAGAGCCTCGAATAAATCCGAATCGCTCAATCGCCTCAATGGAATAAGAAGAGCACGTAGGATAAAACCGACACTCTCTACCCACATAAGGCGATAAAACATATTGATATCCTCGAATAAGGAAAATCATAGCTTTTGAGAAAAAGCCCATGACCCCTCCTATCTTGAGAGCTTGCTTATGAAATGTTTCATAAGCTTTTCAATATCGTTTCTGAGCAAAACTTTACGTGCCTGTTTTGTTGATCCATTGGAACCACAAACAGGCAAACGACACTTCAAACGAAAATTTATGTCTAATCCATAATTTTTCTCTTGAAGTGCCTCAATCATTAGTAGGCGATTTGTACGAGAAGCTTCTCGCAACAACCGCTTTACTAATGCACGCTCAACCGAAAGGTGAGCATTATGTTTTCCGACGGTAAAGCCAAAACGAACGGTATTGATATTCGGAGTTTTCTTCGCAGAGATCGAAAAGAAGTCAGAGTAAGCTCTGATCGATTGATCCCTCGAACAAGACAAAACCGCCCCGAAATCCGCTGATTTAATCAAACGGATGGTTCGAGGCAGTCCATTGGGTTTCAAGACCGTTGTAGTCACGGCTCTGATCCGCCGTGATTCCCTCTAAGATTAGAGGGCAAGCACGTGACGACCCTTGGCGCGACGAGCGGCAAGGACGCGACGACCGCCCTTGGTGCGGCTGCGAACCAAGAAGCCATGCGTACGAGCACGCTTGACCTTAGACGGTTGGTAGGTACGTTTGGTAGCCATGACTAATCCTTAAATTAGAATAATAAGTATTTGAAAATCAAATACTTTTGAAAATAGTTCAATTGCCCTAAATGGACAGGATAACACAGATAGTATGAAGTTTTTGAGAACAAAAAGCCTCACGTCTTTCCGTGAAAAACATGGTATTACACATCAAAACCCTATGTTTTGTCAAGTTTTTTCTATTTTCAGTTTTGATAAATCTCATTTTTATAACTTTTACAAAAACACAACTAATAGAAGAAAATATTTTTTATGCAATATCTTGTGGTTTTGTTCATAACTTTGTTGGGATTTTGCGACTGATAATTTATTTGCCCAAAATTTAATCAATTCATAAAAACATGTCTGTCTTTTTACAGCTAAAATACTCGAGTTATTTACCTCAACTCCCCGTCGTTTGTGGGAGTTTTTTGTCTAACCCCTTTCTTCTCTGTTGTCATGAATTTTTGGGACCAATGCATTGAAAAGTTGAAAACCATCGTAAATTCAAAGGATTTCGAACGATGGATCACCCCACTCGTCTTTGTCGATTGGGATGCGAATACCTCTACATTAATATTGGGTCAAAAGACCTTACAAGCCATCGAAGCTACGGAGCGCAATTTTGGTGTCATTATCACAACTGTAGCTTCTGGCATCGCAGAAAAGACTGTTAACGTTCAATACCAAACGCAAGAAGACAAGATATCCTCTTTACCTCAACTCGGATTAGTCCCAGAAACACAACAAGCCGAAGAGGAGGAAGTCGGTAAAAATGCACTTGGCTTACGTAAGCAATTGACGTTTGATAGTTTTGTCTCTGGTACCTCTAATCAATTGGCTTTTGTCGCTGCGCAAAATGTCGGTGAAAATCCAGGTAAAAACTACAACCCCCTATTTATTTATGGTGGTGTTGGCTTGGGGAAAACTCACTTGATGCATGCTGTTGGTAATCGTATGGTTGAACGAGACCCCAATGCACGTATTTTGTGCACAAGCGCTCAAACGTTTATGAATGACTTCACCGAGGCCGTTCGAACGAATAATTACGCTGGTTTTGATAATAAATACCAAAATATTGATGCCCTATTTATTGACGATATTCAATATTTGTGTGGTGACAAGCGGCAAACACAGAATAAGCTTTTCGATATCTTTGAAAAGTTAGTGCCTAACGGCAAGCAAATTATTTTCACTAGTGATACGTATGCTCGCAGTTTGAAAGATATGGATGAGCGATTAATTTCTCGCTTTACATCCGGCTTATCGGTTGAAGTTGAACCGCCGGAACTTGAAACTCGAGTGGCTATTTTGCAAAAGAAGTCAATCGTTCAGGATTTCGATTTACCCGAAGATGTTGCCTACTTCATTGCTAAAAACCTCAAGAGTAATGTTCGCGAATTAGAGGGGGCTCTCAATACTGTGATTGCGTTTACTCGATTCAGTAACAAGCAACACTTAACGATTGAAATGGCACGCGAAGCTCTGCAAAGTATTTTGGTTGCTTCCACCGCGCAATTGACTATTGAGCGAATTCAAGGGGTAGCTGCTGAATACTTTAAGGTTTCACTGGCCGATCTTTATTCGCAATCTCGTTTAAAGTCGGTTGCCCTACCTCGACAAATTACGATGTACCTCTGTAAAGAGTTAACCAATAGCAGTTTGCAAGAAATTGGTGATCGTTTTGGTAAACGAAACCACACAACGGTCATTCATGCCGTTAAAAAGATTGCAGATTTGCGAAGTAAAGACAAGGATTTGAATTATAAAATTCACGTTCTGGAGCAAATGCTTAAGAATTAACAAATAAGGTTTAGAGGATTTCGGCACATTTCACCAAAATCCTCTAAAATTGGATAGTTATCGGTGGGCTTATTCGGTCTTCCGAATAAGCTTATTTTGATGTTATAAGGATCTTGGGAATGCAAATCATTAAGAGCTCTCGTGAAGCTTTTGCCACCCCGGTGCAAGCCGTCAGCGGTATTGTCGGTAAGCAACGTCAAACTCTCCCCATTCTTTCGAATATTCTTATCAAAAAGGTGGGAACGCGCGTTGAATTCACCGCAACCGACTTGGATATCGAAATCAAAACGTTTGCAGATATCGGCGCTGAAGGCCCGGATATGAGTGTTACAGTTGATGCTGCTAAGCTTCAAAGCTTAATTACCGCATTGAACCATGGCTCTGAAGTCACGCTTTCTCAACAAAATGAAAACGAACCGACGGTGGAACTCAAGCAAGGTAAGAGTACCTTCCGTTTGAACACCCTTCCGGCTGAAGAATTCCCGAATCGCCAAACCGCATCGTTTGCTCAAACGTTGGTTATTCCTGCCAATCAATTGCGCCACCTGTTGCAATTGGTTCATTTCTCTATGGCTCAACAAGACATCCGTTATTTCCTCAATGGTATGTTGATGTCTGTCGAAGGAGATGTTGTTCGCGTTGTTACGACGGACGGTCACCGCTTAGCCTACTGCGAATCTAAACTCGAAGCTCCGATTGCTGACACGATTCAATGCATCGTTCCCCGCCGTACGGTTTTGGAAATGATTCGTTTGATTCCTGATAACGATGAAGCGATTACCATCGAAATTTCTAACACTGAAATTCGAATCACTTGGGGCAATATCACATTGTCTTCTAAGCTTGTTGAAGGCAAATTCCCCGATTACAACCGTGTTATTCCGACCAATAACAACAATACCTTTACGGTTAAAAGAGAAGCTCTCTTGAGCGCATTAAAGCGTACGGCTATTTTGGCAAATGCAAAATTGCGTGGTGTTAAATGGAACTTAACGGCTAACTCCCTTACGGTTCAAAGCACTAACTCCGACCAAGAAGAAGCTAAAGACGTCTTGGATATTCAATACGACGGTTTGGATATTGAAATTGGTTTTAACCTCTTGTACTTACAAGATGTGTTAAACAACCTCCGTAGTGAAGACGTGCAATTTGCATTGCACAGCAACACGGGAGCTATGTTGGTTACGATGCCTGACAACAACTCATTTAAGTATGTTGTTATGCCGATGAGAACCTAATGATTATCACCTTGTATAGATAATCGTTCAACACCCGCCCTAATGAAGGTTAGAGCGGGTGTCGTGTCAATTAAGTCTTCGATTTTTTTAGAAAATATTGGTAAAAAATACTCGAATTCAATACGACTTTTTATAGAATTATTGTTTCGAATTTATCTAAAAAAATCGATTGATTTTAAATTTTTTTGAAGTGCAGAAAGTTTATGAGTGAAGAGCAAAATAATACGCAACCAAACAACTATGGCGCTGAGTCCATCGTCGTTTTAGAAGGTTTGGAAGCTGTTCGCAAACGTCCTGGTATGTACATCGGCGATACGGCTGATGGCTCCGGTTTGCACCACCTTATCTACGAAGTGGTTGATAATTCCATTGACGAAGCTTTAGCGGGTTTTGCTGACGAAATTATTGTAACGTTGCACACAGACGGTTCTGTCTCCATCACCGATAACGGTCGAGGTATTCCGACTGACGTTAAGATGGATGATAAACACGATCCTAAGCGCAGTGCTGCGGAAATCGCTCTCACTGAACTTCACGCCGGTGGTAAGTTCTCGGAAAATAGCTACAAGATTTCCGGCGGCTTACACGGTGTCGGTGTTTCTTGCGTGAATGCTCTGTCAACTTGGTTGCACTTAACGGTTTGTCGCGAAAACAAAGTACATTACCTTGAATTTGAAAAGGGCAAACTAATTAATCGTCAAATTCAAGAAGTTCAAACCGCTAAAGGCCCAGTTTTCATTTCCCCTATGATTGAAAAAGGGGAGACTGACAAACGAGGAACGACGGTTCACTTCTACCCTGATAAAGAAATCTTCACGGATATCACCTTTAGTTTTGAACGACTCTCAGAGCGTTTGCGTGAATTGTCTTTCTTAAACTCTGGCGTCAACATCTTACTTTTGGATCAACGCACGGGTAAGGAAGAACGTTTCCATGCTCAAGGCGGGGTTCGTGGTTTTGTTGAGTTCATTAACCAAAACCGCCAAGTTCTTCACAAAACACCTTTCTATGCATTAAAAACAGTCGAGAGCCAAGGTGTTCCTGTGACGGTCGAAATTTCCATGCAGTGGAATGACACGTATAACGAACGTTTGACGGCTTATACCAATAATATTCCTCAAAAAGATGGTGGCACGCACGTTACGGGCTTACGTAGCGCAATGACGCGTGTATTGAAAAACTACATCATTAAAGAAGAATTAAATAAAAAACTCAAAAGCGAAATTGACGGCGATGATATGCGAGAAGGTTTAACTTGCATTCTTTCCGTGAAAGTACCGCAACCTAAATTTAGTTCTCAAACCAAAGATAAGTTGGTTTCAAGCGAAGTTCGCCCCGCTGTCGAAGAAGTTATTAATGTTGAATTAGCCACATTCTTGGATGAAAATCCAGCTGAAGCACGAGCTATTTGTGAAAAAATTGTTGCCGCTTCCCGCGCTCGTGAAGCAGCTCGAAAAGCACGCGACATGAGTCGAAAGACGCTTCTTGGTGCAGGTTCCTTACCGGGGAAATTAGCCGACTGCCAAGAAAAAAATCCTGCACTTAGCGAACTTTTCTTAGTGGAAGGGGACTCCGCCGGGGGCTCTGCTAAAACGGGTCGCAACCGTAAAAACCAAGCTATTTTGCCGTTGCGCGGTAAGATTTTGAACGTTGAAAAAGCTTCTCCTGAAAAGCTTTTAGATAGCGAACAAGTCCGTACTTTAGCTCAAGCCTTAGGTTGCCGTATCGGTAAAGATTTTGATATTGAGAAGTTGCGTTACCATCGCATCATCATCATGACCGATGCTGACGTTGACGGTGCGCACATTTCAACGTTGCTTCTGACCTTGTTCTACCGTCAAATGACGCCGTTGATCGAAAAGGGTTATGTGTATATTGCTCAACCGCCTCTTTACAAGATTACGGTTAACAAGAAAGACATTTACGTCAAGGACGATCACGAATACAACAAGGTGATCTTAGAAATGGCGTTAAAGGATGCCGCTTTGTATCGAGACGAAAAGGCTTTTGAACAAAGTGAGAAGATCTGGGGCACCGAATTGGAACAATTGGCAGCTAGCTACATTAATAGCTCAGAAGTCTTGCAACGCCTAAGTTTGGTTATTGACCGTTCAGTGTTGTTTGCGATCGCCTCCGGAGTTGAAGTGGATCTCAGCACCCTTGAGACTGCTCAAAATTCGGCAAAAGCCTTGTTGGAACAAGCTAAAGACCAACACCTCAATGTTATTGCTAAGCAAGATCCTGAAACCAACAAGATCTACTTGGCTATTGAAAGAATGGTTTATGGAAATATTCGTCACTCTCGAATGGATTCTCATTTCTTGCAAACAGCTGATTATGCAACGCTTGTTGAAACCGCTAAGGCTCTCAATGGTATCGTTGGAGATGGTGCGAAGGTTGTAAGAGGCGGAAAATCGATTGGAGTTAAAAACTTTGAAGAGGCCATTCAATGGTTGATGAATGAAGCCAGTTCTGGTCTGACTCGTCAACGCTATAAAGGGTTGGGAGAAATGAACGCTGAACAGCTCGCAGAAACCACGATGATGCCTGAAAATCGACGCCTCTTACGAGTTCGTCTCGAAGATGCAGCAAGCTCTGACAATGTCTTTTCGATGTTGATGGGGGACAATGTTGAACCTCGTCGTGCCTTTATCGAAAATAACGCTTTGTTTGCCAGCAACATTGACATCTAAAGTCTCAAAAACCATCTCCCTCTCAATAAAAAGAGAGGGATGGTTTGATTAAGGAGAGAATCATGAGCCCCCCTAATCATGACAATCTGGTGGTTGCAGTTTCCTCTCGCGCTTTGTTTGACTTAGAAACAGAGCATCGTATCTTTGAAGACGAAGGCATTGAAGCCTACCGTGAGTATCAAACGAAACACGTTGATACACCGTTAAATCCTGGTGTAGCTTTTCCTTTCATTCGCAGACTTTTGAGCTTAAACGAGCATTTTTCTGAAGAGAATGAACCGTTTAAAGTCATTGTTTTATCACGAAACAGCCCCGAATCAGGTCAACGTTTTTTCCACTCGTGCCGTCATTACAATCTTCCTATTCGAGGTGGTGCCTTTACCTCAGGGCGCCCCACATATCCTTATCTAAAAGCCTATGGCGCTTCCCTCTTTCTTACCGCAAACTCTCAAAGCGTATTAGAGGCGACAGCTAAAGGATATCCCGCGGGTTTAGTACTACCAACGAAAGCAGTTGATGATCCAGAAGATAAAGGATTACGTATTGCTTTTGACTTTGATGGGGTCGTCATTGATGACGATAGTGAAAAAGAATATAAGAAAGGGGGATTGAAAGGCTTTCAAGATTATGAGCAAAAGCGTGTTAACCTCCCTCATAACGAAGGCCCTTTGATCAAACTTTTTAAAAAGTTGGCCCACTTTCAGCATTTGGATTTGAATATTAATGGGAAAAATAATCCTTATTACGAACCGGTTATTCGTATATCGATTGTGACTGCCCGTGGCGCACCCAGTGAAGAACGGTTGATTACAACCTTAAAGAGTTGGGGAATGAATGCAGCTGAGCTGTTTCTTATGGATGGTTTGCCGAAGCACTTTGTGTTGGAACAATTAAAACCTCACATCTTCTTTGATGACCAAATTCAACACGTAACGGGATCAGCGGCAGCAGTACCAAGCGTACTAATTCCTTTTGGGGTTACTCGAGAAAAAGTTATTCAAGAATTAAACAAATAAAATGGGCATAGAACATGAATTAGAACAGGTTTTTCTCCCCATACAGATCGGGCACTTAACTTTGCCCAACAGAATTCTCATGGGGCCTGTCATTACAGGATTTGAAAAATCTTACAACTATGATCAACTGGCACGTTTTTATGGTGAACGTGCTCGGGGGGGAACTGCGCTTATTACGATTGGGGGCTTTTCTTTTACCTTGCTGGGGGCATACGAATTGGGACAGGCGCGATTTACCTCTCAATCTCAAGTAGCCACCCATCGAAAAATCACCGAAGCCATTCAAAAGGAAGGGGGGTATGCCTTATTCTCTCTTTCTCATGCCGGTGCTCTTGCTGAGCATTTTTTAGCTGTTAATCCTCATCAAATCAATCATAACGGTCGATTAATTTGATGAGGATTACCAGCTAAAAAATGCTCAGCAAG
>CABSHY010000037.1 GCA_902477615.1 uncultured Sutterella sp. | reverse complement strand
GCGAGCCTATGTTCATCACATCAGTAATGAACTCTCTGTGATTACTGCGCAACCAGCCAGCGTTCGGGTGAAATTGGCCTTTACAACGGCTCTGCACATCCTTCAGCCGTTGATTCTTTTATTGCCGTTTCTTGCGATTGCCATTTGGTTATTGGTAACGCAAGGATTGGCAACACTTAACCGCACGGCCAAAATCGTCGCAACGCGCTCCCCCACTTCACTTGAGCCCATTCCGACGCAAGGGCTTCCCAACGAAGTCTTAAAACTCGTCGAAGCCCTCAACGAACTCTTAGCTCGCCTCAATGAGAGCTTGGAAATTCAAAAGCGTTTTGCTTCTGACGCCGCACATGAACTCCGCACTCCCCTAACGGCACTCAAACTTCAGGTGCAATTAGCAGAGCGCGCAAAAACACCCGAAGCACAACAAAAAGCTTTCTCACGCTTGCACGCCGGCATTGATCGAGCCACAGGTTTGGTGCAACAGCTTTTAACCGTTGCTCGATTGGATCCTGACGCTCACTCCAAACCGTTTGTCAACGTGGATGTTGAGCATATTTTGCGAAGCGTTTCCGAAGAATTGATGGTTTTAGCTCACCAAAAAGACATTCAGATTGAAGTCGATGCCAAGGCAACGACGGTTTCTGGTATTGAAGACGTTTTAAAGTTATTGCTCATCAATCTTTGCGACAACGCAATTCGTTACACCCAAGCCCAAGGTCGTATCGTTTTAAGTGCGAAAAAAGAAAACAATCAAGTCATTATTGCTGTGAGTGATAATGGCCCCGGTATTGCTCCAGAAGAGCGCGAGCGGATTTTTGATCGCTTCTACCGCTCTCTTGGCACCAAAACTCAAGGTAATGGCTTGGGATTGGCCATTGTCAAAAGAGCCGTTGAACTTCACCACGGTACGATCCGAGTTACCGAAGGTCTTGATGGACTGGGAACGTCTATGCAGATCACCCTTCCCTCGGCCAATCACTAGCTTTGTTACAAATTAAGGGGTACCGAAACAACCCGCAAAACAAAAGTGAACGAATTTTCGTTATTGTTTCGGTATTAACGTTACAGTTTTCTCGATTATTTTCGGAGATAGGAATTCATGATGAAGAGTCGTGCCTTTAAGTCGGTGGCCTTAGTGGTTGCCATGGCGGCCGCATTTAGTGTGACGAGCGTAGCTAACGCTCAAGTTGGTTCGTTATTCTCTAGCGATAACACGCAAACCCAAGCAGCATTGCCCGATTTCACCAAACTCGTTGAAGAAAACGGTAAAGGTGTGGTGAACATCTCGACCATTCGCAACGCTCGTACGCAAACCGTTCAAAATCCGCTTCCGGAATTGTTGGATAAGCGCACCGAAGAACTCTTCCGCCGCTTCGGTTTCCCCATCATCCCGTTCGGTCCTCAAGAGCAACGCATTCCTGAACAACGTGGTACGGGTTCCGGTTTTATTGTTTCTTCTGACGGCTACATCTTAACCAACTGCCACGTTGTCGAGGGCGCGGACGAGTTGCGAGTTCGTCTCACGGACAATCGTGAATTCTCCGGCAAAGTCATTGGCTTAGATAAAAAGACGGACATCGCCGTTGTCAAAATCGAAGCAAAAGACTTACCCGTTTTGAAGATGGGTTCTTCTGAAAGCTTGAAGGTTGGCGAATGGGTCGCCGCTATCGGTTCTCCCTTCGGCTTGGATAACACCGTAACGGCCGGTATCGTCTCTGCCAAGAGCCGTCAATTACCGTCTGAGCAATACGTTCCCTTTATCCAAACGGACGTCGCCGTTAACCCCGGCAACTCCGGTGGCCCGCTATTTAACATGAAGGGCGAAGTGGTAGGTATTAACTCCCAAATCTTCTCCACCTCCGGTGGCTTTATGGGGCTTTCTTTCTCTATCCCGATTGACTTGGCGATCGGAATTAAAGACCAATTGATTAAAAACGGTCGTGTCATTCGTGGTCGTATCGGTGTGGGTATCCAAGCGGTTACCCAAGATTTGGCAGAAGCCTTCGGTTTGAAGACGCCTAAGGGGGCTGTCATCACGCAAATTGACAAGGATGGCCCCGCTGATAAGGCTGGCTTACAAGTGGGTGATATCTTGATTGCCGTTAACGGTCAAGAAGTAAAGAACGCCAATGACATTCCGGTCAAGATTTCGACTATGCGCCCGGGCACCAAGACTACGATGACGATTTTGCGTAACGGTAAGCAAGAAAATGTCTCAGTCACCGTTGCAGAAACGCCGAGCGAAGACGGTGTAAAGGCTCAAGAAAAAACCTCCGCCGGTAAGTTAGGCGTCTCTGTCCGCCCGCTATCGAAGGACGAACTCGAAGAGCTCGACTTGCAACATGGCTTATTGGTCACAGAAGTTCGCGGTGCTGCCGCTCGTGCCGGTCTCTTGCCGCGTGACTTAATCTTAAGCGCGAATGGCAAACCCGTTAAGGCCGCTGAAGATTTAGCCAAGGCTATTCAAAAGAGCAATAAAGTGGCTTTATTGGTCCAACGCCAACAATCTCGCATCTTTATTGCGATTGACCTTAAAAAATAAACCTTTAGGGTGAAAAAAGCGACTCAACCGAGTCGCTTTTTTCGTTGTTTGCAATTACTGCAATTGAGCTTTGAGTTTTCGCACTTCCTCTTCCAAAGCAGCATTGCGAGCGGTCAGCTCATTGAGTTGCCGCTCCAATGCGAAGCGAGGCACACAAAGGCGACGCGCCATCTCGTCATAAATCCCGTCCATGTCAATGCCAGGATGGCGCAAAATACGCAACCCAAGCCCTTCAAACATGGCCATCATCACTTCGAGCCTAGCTTCCTCCTCACAACTGTTCACCTTAATTTGATGCATGTCCATCAAATGGGTACGAACCTTCGTGTCAGCCTCCTCAATGATCTTACTAAGTTTCGGGTCATGAGTAGCTTCGACTAAGAGTTCCAACGTCAAACGGATTTGATTCGGATTGTGATTAGGTGACAAGCTTCGTTTAATGGCTTCGCGAGCCTTCTCAAGGTTACCTTTTGTACTAAAAGATAAAAGCTCGCTGGAATTGACATAAAAATCTTCAATCCCTTGCTCAATTAACCCCTCGACGATGGCTTGTTTACTCGGAAAATAGTTGTAAACATGGCCAACACTCATACCAAATTCGCGAGCGATATCCGTCATACTCGTGGCATGAAAGCCACGAGAGAGGAAACACTTGTGCGCCGCTTGGAAAATTTCTTTACGGCGCTGTTGTGAAAGCGAACGAGATTTTGTCATTTCGTTGAGCTCTCTGCCTTAGCAAGATCCATGGCGCCACCGCCTAAGGTCTTATAAAGAGACACCAAACTCATGGAACGTGCTTGTTGAGCCACCACCCATTGCGTTTGAGCAGCAACGTACGTTCTTTGAGAATCAAGCACCGACAAATAACTTTCAGAACCCATCTTGTAGCGTTGTTGTGCTAACTCATAGGCCTTCTTCGTTGCGTCAGCGTATTCGGTTTGAGCTTGCAATTCTTCTTCAATCGTGCCTTCCGTTGCTAACGCGTTAGCCACTTCAGAGAATGCCGTTTGAATACTCTTTTCGTAATTGGCAACGGCAATCTTCTTATCCGTTTCGCTAACACGTAACGTAGCCCAGTTAGCACCACCCGTGAAGATCGGCAATGTCACCGACGGAGCAAAACTCCACATACGCGTACCGGAATTAAAGAGATCGTCAATTTCGGTCGAACCCGTACCGCCGGAAGCCACTAAGCTAATGCGGGGGAAGAAGTTGGCACGAGCCGCACCAATATTGGCATTAGCTGCCTTCAAGGCAAATTCGGCTTGAGCAATATCAGGACGATTCAACAATACTTCACTGGGCACACCCTTCGGAAGAACGCCATCCATCGTGACAACTTCGACGCGTTCCGGCAACCACTTGGCCGGCACATCTGCACCAACCAACGTGGTTAAGGTGTTGAGGGCCTGTGCTTCATCACGTTGAGCAGCTAAGTAAGAAGCCTTGGCTGCGGCGTACTGTGATTTGGCTTGATTAAGTTCCAACAAGTTAATGGCGCCGGCATCATAACTGGCCTTCATCAACTTATAGCTTTTCTCTTGGCTCTCAAACGTTTCCTTGGTAAAGGATAAAATCGAGCGACTGGTACCCAATTGCAACCAGGCATTCGCTGTTTCAGCAATCAACGTCACGCGAGCAGATTTGCGTGCTTCATCGGTAGCAAAGTATTCATTCAATGCTTCCGTGCTTAAGCTACGCACACGACCAAAGAGGTCAAGCTCGTAAGAGGCCATGGCCAAATTCGCAGAGTAGACATGAGAAACGGTATCTTGCCCCGTTGTACTTAACGTACGAGGCGTACCTTGGTGTTGACCACTACCGTTTGCACTCACGGTCGGCAAGAAATTGGATCGTTGAATGTTGTAGGCATAACGCGCCTTTTCAACATTGAGCATGGCCACACGGTAATCGCGGTTGTTATCCAAACTCATTTGAATCACTTCACGCAAACGATTATCCGTGTAGAACTCTTGCCAATCCGGAAGGGCTTCTTGGTTGAGTTTTGCCTTAGCATAGGCGGGACCCGTCGGCCACTCATTAGCCACAGGCGCCACCGGACGCTCGTAGCTAGGTGCCATGGACACGCACCCCGTCAGAGCCAAAACCGCTACCAAAGGTAACAACTTAAAACTCGGCATATTAATTCCCCTTCTTATCTTGCTCTGTCGACTTTTCATTATCTGTCGAAGTGCTCTTTTCTTTCAAGTGACGATCTTCGCCTTCTTCATAGTAAACGATCTCGCCTTCCTTAAGGCCTGCCGCTTCCATCTTCGTTGTTTCAACAAGAGAAGCTACGTCAATTTTACGTTCATTGGCGCTACCAGAAATGCGCATCACACCAACGTAGAAGATCGGCACAAAAAGGACACACAAGAACGTCCCTGTGATCATACCGCCAAGCACACCCCAACCGATAGCGTTTTGAGCACCGGAACCGGCACCGCTTGCCAATGCCAAAGGCAACACGCCAAGACCGAAAGCCAAAGACGTCATCACAATCGGGCGCAAACGTAAGCGAACGGCGTCCACTGCGGCATGCACAATATCTTCACCCTTATCATGCAATTCTTTTGCGAATTCCACAATCAAAATGGCGTTTTTACTCACCAAACCGATCGTCGTAATCAAACCGACTTGGAAGTAAATGTCGTTATTCATGCCACGCAAAGCGGTCAATGCAATAGCACCAATCACGCCCATCGGAATCACAAAGATCACAGCAATCGGGATGGACCAGCTTTCATAAAGAGCCGCCAAGCACAAGAACACCACCAAAATGGAGATTGCATACAAAGGAGCCGCTTGACCTGCGGATTGTCTTTCTTGATAAGACACACCGGTGTAGGCAATGTCATAACCCGCGGGCAATTGTTGAACCAAACGGGCCACGGCCGCCAAAGCGTCACCGGAACTATAACCTTCGGCCGGACTACCTTGAATATTCACGGCAGACAAACCGTCGAAACGTTGAAGACGCGGAGAACCGTACGTCCAACTCGTCGTAGAGAATGCGGAGAACGGAACCATTTCGCCTTGGTTGTTCTTCACATACCACTTGCCCAAATCTTCAGGCGTTTGGCGGAATTGAGCATCCCCTTGAACATAGACTTTCTTCACACGACCGCGATCCAAGAAGTCGTTCACGTAAGAACTACCCCAAGCCGTTGCCAAGGTTGAGTTGACGGAACTAATGGAAACACCAAGGGCACGAGCCTTTTCAGTGTCAATTTCTAAATGCAATTGTGGCGTATCTTCCATGCCGTTGGGACGAACCATCGTCAAGACCGGATCGGCATTGGCAATACCCAAGAATTGATTTCGAGCTTGCATGATTTCATCGTGCGTTTGACCGGCACGAGCTTGCAAGTAGATATCGAAACCATCGGCAATACCTAATTCAGGCACAGCAGGCGGAGCAAAAGCGTAGGCATTGGCATCGCGGTATTGACTGAATTCACGCATGGCACGGCCTGCGATCGAATTCACGTCCATTCCAGCTTCTTCACGCTCAGCCCAATCCTTCAAGCGCACAAAGAGTAAGCCTGTATTTTGACCAGAACCAGCAAAAGAGAAACCCGACACCGTCAACACGGATTCAACCGTATCGCTTTCCTTTTCTTGGAAATAAGTCGTCATGCGTTCTAACACTTCGTTGGTGCGTTGTTGAGACGTCCCCGTAGGTAGCGTCACCATACTCAACAACATCCCTTGGTCTTCACCCGGCATAAAGCTTTGCGGCAACTTTTGGAAGCCCCAAACCATACCGCCGACAATGATGGCGTAGATCAAAATACTGCGGAGCGTGTTGGCAATCAAAACACCCACCTTCGTGCGAATCCACAAAGAGAAGCGTTCAAAGCCACGGTTAAAGCGACCGAAGAAACCTTGCTTGGTTTCGTGATTGTCTTCCGTAATGGGCTTGAGCAAAGACACACAAAGCACCGGCGTTAAGATCAAAGCGACCAACACGGACAGAGTCATGGCTGCCACAATCGTCACGGAGAATTGACGATAGATCACACCGGTAGAACCCCCGAAGAAAGCCATCGGCACGAACACTGCCGCCAAAACCATAGCAATACCGATCAAAGCACCGGTAATTTGGTTCATGGACTTTTTCGTTGCTTCCTTGGGGCTGAGCTTTTCCGTGCGCATCACACGTTCAACGTTTTCCACCACCACAATGGCATCGTCCACCAACAAACCGATGGCTAGCACCATGGCAAACATCGTTAACACGTTGATGGAATAACCCATCGCCGCCAACACACCAAAGGTCCCCAACAGAACCACCGGCACGGCGATGGTCGGAATCAAAGTGGCACGCCAGTTCTGTAAGAACAAGAACATCACGATCACCACCAAGACAATGGCTTCAAAAAGCGTACGAACCACTTCTTCGATGGAAATCTTCACGAAAGGCGTCGTGTCATACGGCACCACCCATTGCATCCCTTCAGGGAAAGCCGTCTCCAACTGAGCTAAACGTTCCTTAACCAAAGTACTCGTTGCCATGGCATTGGCCCCAGAAGCGAGGTTAATTGCCATAGCGGCGGATTCGTGACCATTGTAGCGAGCGACAATGTTGTAGCTTTCTTGTCCCATTTCCACGCGAGCCACGTCTTTCATCAAAACGCGAGAACCATCGGTAGCGGTCTTGACCATGATATTTTCAAAGTCAGCAACCGTTTGCAATAAGGACTGAGAGCTCACCGTTGCATTTAATTCATAACGTGCCGTCGAGGGCATGTTACCAATAGCGCCGGAAGAAACTTGAGCGTTTTGCTCTTGGATGGCTGCAACGATTTCATCGGTTGAGAGCTTGTACTTTTCCAACTTACTCGGATCCAACCAAATACGCATGGAGTAAGAACTACCGAACAATTCGACAGAGCCCACACCACTTAAACGAGAAAGCGGTTCCTTGACGTTATTGACCAAATAGTCAGACAAGTCAGCGCTGCTCATTTTGTTATTGACATCAACGAAGCCCACCACCATCAAGAAGCTGGCGGCAGATTTTTCAACGTCAACACCCAATTGTTGAACCACTTGCGGCAATGAGTTTTCGACCGTCTTTAAACGGTTTTGAACTTGCACTTGAGCGATGTCAGGATCCGTACCAGCCTCAAACGTAATCTGGATCGAAACCATGCCAGAACTGTCAGAGTTAGAGACCATGTACATATAGCCATCCAACCCCGTCATTGCTTGTTCGATCTGTTGCGTGACGGTATTTTCAATCGTCTCAGCAGAGGCACCCGGATACGTTGCCGTGACTCGAATTTCAGGAGGCGCAATTTGCGGATACTGAGCGACCGGCAAGATATTGATAGACAAAAGCCCCGCCAACATGATCACAATTGCGATCACCCACGCGAATACGGGACGTTCGATAAAAAATCGAGACATAAAAGATTTCCTTTACTCGACCAGTGGATTACTTTGCAGCTTCTTGAGCAGATTCTTTATTGTCATTAGCAACTTGAACCGTTGCACCAGCTCGAACCTTTTGAATCCCCTCTAGCACAACACGTTCACCTTGCTTGAGGCCATCTTCGATGAGCCAATCCGTACCGACGGTGCGATTGGCGATCACAATGCGTTGTTCTACCTTATTTTCAGGCGTAACAACAAAAACATAAGCCTCACCCTTAGGATTTCGCATCACGCAACGTTGGCTCAAAAGAATTGAGTTAGGACGAGCGCCCTCTTCGATGCGAGCGCGAACAAACATACCGGGCATCAATTCACCATTAGGATTGGGGAAAACAGCACGCATATTGACCATGCCCGTTGCCTCATCAACCAACTCACCGGTAAAAATCAATTTGCCCTTTTGCTCAAAAACCAAACCATCTTCACCCATCAAAGTGACTTCCACGGCACCATCTTTGGTTTGGATTTTGCCGCTAGCAATATCGCGCTTAAGCTTGATCAAGTCGTTGCTGGTTTGACGCACGTCGACGTAAATCGGATCCATTTGTTGCACCGTCGTCAAGTACTGAGCTTGATAAGCACTCACCAAACCACCCGGCGTCACTTCAGAGCGACCCACACGACCAGAAATCGGGCTGGCAACCTTGGTGTATTCAAGATTGGTCTTCGCAGTCTTTAATGCCGCTTGTGCCGTTTTAAACTGAGCTTGCGCTTGGTCGTTTTCTTGCTTACTGACGGCATTGACCTTCACCAACTGAGCAAAACGACGTGCATTGGCTTGTGCTAACTTATAGTTAGCTTGTGCTTCTTCATAAGCAGCTTGATAGAGACTGTCGTCAATTTGGAAAAGCTGATCACCAGCCTTCACCATTTGACCTTCTTCAAAAGTACGCTTTTGAATAATCCCCGCCACTTGCGGACGAACTTCTGCAATCTCATAAGCACTGGTGCGGCCATTCAACTCTTTACTCAAAACAGGAGAAGACACCTCTGCCGTCACAACGGTAACGGATTGCGGAGGACGTAGGACT
>CABSHY010000036.1 GCA_902477615.1 uncultured Sutterella sp. | reverse complement strand
GAAATGGCCGAGTCAAGCCAAATGGCAACGGCTCATAATGTCAGTTTCCATTTAGCCGGTATGCCCGTGATGGTGGCCCCGTGGGCCATGTTCCCGATGGGCACTGAACGTCAAAGCGGTATCTTGACGCCGACCTTGGGGATGAGTTCCACGCGTGGTGTTGATATTTCGTTGCCCATTTATTGGAACATTGCTCCGAACTATGACTACACCTTCACGCCGCGCGTGATGACCAAGCGCGGTATTTTGCTCGGTAACGAATTCCGCTTCTTAAATGAAAATTTCGGCGGTGAAGTCACTTACGACTACATGCCTGACGATAAGGAAACCAATACCCATCGTTACGGCAGCACCGTGAACGCTTGGGCCAAGTGGAACGGCATTCAATTTCGAACGAACTACAACCGTGTGAGCGATGATCGTTATATCGCCGATTTCTCGGGGGATATTTATGACTCCAGTGAATCGGTTTTGCCACAGGACTTTTTCTTAACGTACGGTAAAGATTTCTGGCACTCTTCTCTGTCAGTGCAAAAAAACCAAGTGCTGTCTCGTGATAATAACAAAAAATCCGACGAGCCCTATGAAATCGTTCCACAAATCGACTGGAAGGCGTATTTAGCAGACTTTCATGGTTTTGAAATTTCCAGCATTATGGAAGCGGCACGTTTTACCCACCCTAATTCAGAAAAGAAAGCTCAAGGTAATCGCCTTTATATGCAACATAGCGTTGCCTATCCAATGCGGGGTGCAGGCTGGTTCGTAACACCTAAAGCCATGTTAACAGGGGTTCAGTACAGTCTCACTGACATGAACGACTTGCAGGATCGAAATCGTTACGATGAAAGTTCTCGGTTTGTCGTACCTACAGTCAGCCTTGATACCGGTCTTATCTTCGATCGTGACACGTCTTGGTTTGGGCGCGACGCAACGCAAACGTTAGAACCGCGTGTGTTCTATGCCTACACGCCCTATCGTGATCAGTCAAAGATGCCGACGTTCGATAGCTCTTACGCTGACTTGAGTTTCTCGAGCTTTTTCAGTGAAAACGTCTTTACGGGTCATGACCGCGTTTCTGAAGCCAACCAAGTGTCTTTGATTTTGACGTCTCGTTACTTGGATCGAAAGACCGGTTATGAATGGTTACGCGCATCTGTCGGTCAACGCTACTACTTTGATGATCAACGTGTAGGTTTACACGGCACGGGTGGCACGGGTTCTACGGAAGAAACGCGAAGCGACTTCTTGGGTAGTATCTCCGCTAATGTGACGCGCGACATCGTGCTCAATACGTCTGCTCAATACTCCACGAGTGAGAGCGACATTACCCGCATTAATGCCGGTATCCGTTGGCATCCGAAACCCTCGGCTGTCATGGGGCTTTACTATCGTTACAACATTGACCCCAATGTACATAAGGAAGATCACATCAAACAGATCGACTTTGCCGTACAGTGGCCGTTAACGAATAACTTCTATGCGTTGGGTCGCTACAACTACTCGCTTTTTGATAAAAAGCCGGTGGAAATCTTAGGCGGTATCGAATACGTTGCTGACTGCTGGGCCCTGCGTTTAGTTGCACAACGTTACATCACCGACTCGGACAAGTATGACACGAGCTTTTATGTACAGTTAGAATTGACGGGATTAGGTTCCGTGGGCTCAGACCCCTTGGAAGAACTCCGCCGCAATATCCCGGGCTATCAAGCAGCCACTGCTATGCCGGGCCAAACCGGTTTGTATGACTACTATGAATAAGACGAAACTCATGGCGTTGCTTGCCGCCTTAACCGCAAGCGTTTGTTCTGCACAAACGAGTAAGGCACCCGCCAAGGATGTGCCTCAACTCATCAACCGTGTGGTAGCTGTCGTCAATAACGATGTGATTACTGCCTACGAGCTTGAAGAGCGCACGCACACGACGGCTTTAAACCTTCGTCGTCAAAACATTAAGTTGCCGCCGATGCCGCAATTGCAATCCCAAGTGCTTGAACAATTGATTCTTGAGCGTGCAATTGCTCAAAAAGCACAGGACTCCGGTATTCGCGTGGACGATGCATTGGTTAACGTCACCATTGAACAAATCGCTCGTCAAAACAAAATTAGCGTTGCCGAACTTCGTCGTCGTTTGAAGTTAGACGGCGTGGACTTCTCGCAATTTAGAGAAGAAATCCGCAACCAAATCATCACGCAACGTTTGCGTGAGCGTGAAGTGGATGAAAAGATCAATATTCCGGAAAGTGAAATTGATGCCTTCTTGGCCGATCAAGCGGGCTTTAATGTGAATGACCGCATTGAGTACAACGTTGCTCAAATCGTCATTCCTATTACGGAAAGCATGACTTCGGGCGAATTGTCTGACGCCCGCAACTTGGCTGAAGATATCGTTGATGACGCCAAAGATGGTAAAGACTTTGGTCAATTGGCTGCCACCTACTCTCGCTCTTCTGACGCATTGGAAGGCGGTAAGATCGGTTGGCGTACGCTTTCTCAATTGCCGTCGACCTCTGCTGAAGCCGTTCGTGAAGCTTTGAAAGATAAAAGCCGTGTTGCCATGAGCGTGAGCTCTGACGGTTACACCATCGTGAAGGTTTTGGATAAGCGTGATGGCGTGCAAAATAAACTCGCCGGTGGCCCTGTCACTCAAACGCACGTTCGCCACATCTTGATGGCCGTGACTCCGATGACCGATGAAGCCACGATTTTGTCTCGCTTGCATGACATCCGTAAGCGTTTAGTTGAAGGCAAAGAAGACTTTGCCACCTTGGCTCGTTTGCACTCCGTTGACGGCTCTGCCACGCGAGGCGGTGACTTGGGTTGGTTGCAACCGGGCGATACGGTGCCGGCTTTTGAAGAAGCCATGCAAAAGTTACCTGTCGGTCAAGTGAGCGAACCCGTGAAGTCTCAATACGGTTGGCACTTGATTGAAGTGGTTGAACGTCGTCAAGAAGCGATGAACGCGGATCGTATGCGTTACATGGCTCGCCAAATGTTGCGGCAACGCAAACTCGCCGAAGCCACGGCTAACTGGCAACGCGAATTGCGCGATCGCGCCTTTGTTGAAATTCGTCGTGAATAATCTCCATACTCAAATCGCACCGGTTGCGCTCACCACGGGTGAGCCTGCTGGTATCGGTCCCGAAATCAGCGTCAGGGCGGTTTATGAAACAAACCGTCCTGTTTGCATGATTGGTGACCAAAATTTTCTTGAGAGCGTACGCCAAAAGTTCGCTCTGCCTGCCTGGCCCGCTCATGTGAGTTTTCACCATGTGCCGCTTCAAGCACCGGTGATCGCAGGCCAACTTAACGTCCAAAACGCTGCCTATGTACTCGAAACACTCCGAGTCGCAGCCCAAGGAGCGATGGACGGCACCTTCAGTGCCATTTGTACGGCACCGGTGCAAAAAAGCGTCATTAACGACGCAGGCATCCCTTTTACCGGTCACACGGAATTTTTCGCCGATCTTGCTCATGTGAAAAAAGTCGTCATGATGTTGGTTTCCTCTGACGCTCAAGACGCTTTGCGAGTGGCTTTGGTTACGACTCACGTTCCGATTGCAAAACTCGCTCAGTGCATTACGCACGAAAACGTTGAAGAAACCCTCAACATTCTTCACCATGATTTGCAAACGGCCTTTGCGATTAACACTCCTCGCATTGCAGTAACAGGATTAAATCCTCATGCAGGCGAATCCGGTCACATGGGCACGGAAGAAGTGGAGATCATTGGGCCAGAAATTGAAAAAGCCAAAGCCAAAGGATGGATTGTGACGGGCCCGCACCCAGCCGATACCATTTTTGCAGCGTCAAAACTCACACAATACGATGCCGTATTGTGTATGTACCATGATCAAGGATTGCCCGTGCTCAAGCACATGAGTTTCGGTCAAGGTGTCAACATTACGTTGGGATTGCCCTACGTCAGAACGTCCGTTGATCACGGAACGGCACTTGATATTGCCGGTCAAGGCATTGCCAATATCGGAAGTCTTTTAACTGCGTTGCGCCTTGCGCAAACACTTGCTACGAACAGAGAACACCATGCATAACGGATTAGTTGGCCATCGCGCCCGCAAACGTTTCGGTCAAAACTTTTTGCACGATGAACACTGGATCACCCGCATTGCTCGCACGATCGATCCTCAACAAGGCGATACCATTGTCGAAATCGGGCCGGGCCAAGCAGCCCTGACTCGCAAAATGATGGAAGCCATCGGCCATGTCACGGCCGTTGAAATTGACCGCGACTTGGCAGCCTGGCTCAAAGAAACGTTCCCTGAGACGCTTTCCTTGATTGAAGCCGATGCTTTGAAATTGGATTGGGCCTCAGAGGTTTATCCTGAAAAGCGCTTGCGCATTATCGGTAACCTCCCCTACAACATTTCAAGCCCCTTGTTGTTTCACCTGACCACGGTTGCTGATCGCGTCATTGATCAACATTTCATGCTTCAAAAGGAAGTGGTTGACCGTATGGTCGCAGAACCCGGTAGCAAAGTGTACGGTCGCTTGTCTGTCATGCTCCAATACCGCTATCGCATGCAAAAGATGTTTGACGTGCCGCCCGGTGCTTTCACGCCGGCGCCGAAAGTCACAAGTTCCATCGTCCGCATGATTCCGAAGAAGGTGGAAGACTTGTTGCCCGTTGATATGGAGCGATTCTCTGCCATCGTTGCAGCGGCCTTTAATCAACGTCGTAAAACGCTTCGTAATGCAGTTTCAAAACTTTTAACAGAAGATGATATCCGTGCTGCCGGTGTCGATCCGACGGCGCGTGCAGAAAGCTTGGATGTTGAAGCCTTTGTGCGATTAGCCAACATTAAGAGTTCTGTTGCAGAATAGTCAAACAGTTTCGTCAGATTTAAGCATCGGCCACCTCAAAAAGGTGGCCGTTTTGCTTAAATTTTGATCAATTTTGGATAATGAATAACTCATTGTTTTAATTAATGAATTGATGTCTACTTTATAATTTGTCCAGAATTTACTTTATAATTTGTCTATATTCTAGTTTAGAGTTTGCCTCATTTCTATTTTGAATTCTGCGCATTGGAAATAACTAATTGAAGGGAAGTGTCTCCATGAACTCGATTCGTCGATGGACTGACAAATTACTACAATCAACTTTAAAAACTCATCGGGTTGCTTGTGTCATCGGTTGTCGTCAAACAGGAAAGACAACCCTCGTAAAACAGAACATTTCTACACCTACGATTTATCAGACCTTGGACTCCGATGCTACACGGGCTGCAGCAGAGCAAGATCCAACTTTTTTTGTTCGACGACCGCATGAAACCTGTCTAGTTATTGATGAAATCCAAAAGGTTCCAAGCTTAATTGGCGAAATCAAGATTGCAGTCGATAATAATCCGAGCAAGGGTCAATATATTATTATGGGATCAGCTGATTACCGTAAGTTGCCCTATGCAAAGGAATCTCTTGCCGGTCGCGTAGGCTTTGTAAGGGTTCGCACCTTCACCGAAGGTGAGCTCAGAGGCATTAAAAACCTTTTTTTGGACTCTTTATTCAGAGGGCAAATCCCGTACTCCTGTCAATACGATGAGTGCAATAAACCCCTCATCGTTAAGCTTGCCTTAGCTGGTGGCTTTCATGAAGCCCAGACCCTTGATGTTGACGGGCGCGCTCAATGGTTTGAATCCTATTTACAACAAATCATCCTAGATATGAGAGATCAATGGGGTGTCAAAAAGCCCTGCAGGATTCGAGAAATGTTTACACATGTTGCTTCCTTCTCGAGTAGGCCTTTTGTTGTTCGACGCCTCTCGCAACAACTCAATGCAGCTTGGCAAACGGTCAACACCTATTTTTCTGCCATTGAAGCCATGTACTTAGTCGATACAGTACCTGCTTGGGCCTTTAAAGATTATGACCGTCCTGGTCTTACTCCTAAACTCTTTATGACAGACTCTGGGCTAATGGGACATTTGTTGGGAATTTATGATGCCGAAAAATTAGTCAACGACCTTGAACTTTCTGCTAATGAAGGGGGAAAACTCGTGGAAACCTGGGCATACAACCAACTAATTCCCGAAGTTGAACTTCATCCGCGATGGAAATTGCACCATCTTAGAACAAAAAGTCATGAAATTGATTTTTTGATTACCAATGAAGATAACAAAATGTTGGCCATTGACATTAAGTCTGGAGAAAGTGTTAGCAACACAGATTTCCGCCATATTCGTTGGTTCCAAGAAATGCTTGGGGATGATTCGTGTACAGGTATCGTCCTCTATGCAGGAAACGAAGTTAGGTCGTTCGGAAACAGTTGCTATGCTATTCCGTTAGCGGCAATGTGGAACTACCAACCCAGATTGAACTCTGTTCAACTACGGTGATGAAATCTTGAGAGACTCTATTTTTTCAATCATCTGATCAAAACTGAAAAATTCTCTAGTTCGTTAGCGAAATTTACTGTAAAAATCTCTAATGAACTAGAGAATTTTTCAGTTTTCGCAAAAAAAACGAATTTGCCATGACCTTGCCTGAAATTGGTTGACGCCTCTAATCCGCTAAATTCACCTTCTTTGGCAAAATTCTCGTTTGATGATACCAGTAGAGCCAACTCAATCCAATCGCTGCCACAATCCAACTGACCGGATAGACGGCCATCAATACTTCGTAATTCGGGTACATTTCAAAAACGGTCCACACCCACACGATACGAACCGTGCAGATTGATGCAAGCGTCATTAAGGCCGGTGGCAACGAGTAACCATAACCACGCATGGCGCCGGATACTGTGTCCATAATGACTTGGATAAATTGCGGACTTAGCACCCAAATCATACGAATGATTGCCAACTCGATAACAGCTTCACTATCGGTAAACAAACCCAACAACGGACGACAGAAGAGGAAAATCAGAATCGTCATCGAAATCGTTGCGACAAAGTTCAATCCCAACGAAACCCACATCACGCGACGGCAACGTTCTAAATTGCCTGCACCGTAGTTTTGACTGACGAAAGTGGTGGCTGCCAAAGCAAATGCATTAATGAAGCAGTAAACGTTAATTTCAACCGTAAAAGCAGCAACGGAACCGGCCATGACTTCCGGGCCCAAACTATTAATGGCCGCTTGAATGATTAAATTCGAAATCGAGAACACGGCCCCTTGCAAACCGGCCGGCCAACCGATGCGAACGATCGAACGAAGCTCACGAGTGTCAACGGCCAAAAGATGACGAATATTAAGACGAAGCGGGCCATCGATATAAGCCAGACGTACAAAAAGAATTCCGGCAGCCAATACGTTGGCACCTACCGTAGCTGCAGCCACGCCACCGGCTTCCATGTCCAATACCATCACGGCAAAGAAGTTACCCGCAATATTGAAAATGGTGGCCGCCACCAAGGCCCAAAGAGGTGTTTGCGTATCGCCTTGGCTTCTGAAAATTGCCGCTAAGAAGTTATAAAGCGCAATAAAGGGCATCCCTAAAAGAAAGACCCGCAGGTAATTCTCTGCATGACCGATAACAGAGTCAGGGACCGCTAAGAAAGACAAAATAGCATCGGTGAATAGTTCTCCCAAAAGGCTCATCACCGTGCCAAAAATCACAGCTGTTAAGAGAGCAGTATGAACGGCATTGTGTACTCGTTCATAGTCCTTCATTCCCAACGCACGTGCAACAACAACGTTAGCCCCTAACGCCAAACCCATACACAAACTAATGATGAGACCAATAACGGGAACGTTGCTGCCCACAGCAGCCATGGCTTCGTTTGAGACATAACGACCCAACACCGCAACGTCAGCGGCGTTAAAGAGTTGTTGCAACATACCTGTGAGGGCCAAGGGCAAGGCAAAAAGCACCATTTTGTCCCAAATGGAGCCCGTCAGCATGTCAATTTTTTTAGCCATGAATGAATAAGTCTTTCGGTGTTATTTGATTCTGAAATTATCGCCCGAAGCAATGAACAAAGATAGAGACTTTCGGGCTTTTCCTAGTGTCTTACCGAGAAAACAAAATTACGAATTTCTTCAAAAAACGGCGCATTTGTGAAAATCACCCCTAAAAATAGTGGCGCAATTGTGAAAATTGGCACTAAAATAATTGGCGCAATTGTGAAAAACCGATGGAATACGAAAATGTTTGAACGAAAAATTTACCAAGAAATGCTTCGCTGGAAGGAAGAATATGCTCCCCAATATTCTCTCTTTTTAAAAGGTGCCCGACGCGTTGGCAAAACCACGTTAGCCGAGAAACTTGGCAAGGAAGCCTATCGATCCTACATTTTGATTCGTTTTGATCAGGTCGATCCAACCAT
This sequence comes from uncultured Sutterella sp., assembly GCA_902477615.1. Classification (GTDB taxonomy): domain Bacteria; phylum Pseudomonadota; class Gammaproteobacteria; order Burkholderiales; family Burkholderiaceae_F; genus Aphodousia. Next base: position 967 of record CABSHY010000036.1, on the reverse strand, counting down.
CAAAGAATTATTTGTCAATAGTCTCAGAGACCTTGATACACTCTTTACAACGTTAGAATTCATCTACAACACGAAACTCTACAAACGCCAATCGTTAATTATTCTTGATGAAATCCAACTGTTCCCGGCAGCACGTCAAGCCATTAAAACACTCTTAGAAGATGGGCGCTATGACTATCTGGAAACGGGTTCTTTAGCCGGCATTACAAAAAAGAGTAAGGATATTCTCATCCCTTCGGAGGAGTACACCCTAGAAGTGCTTCCCATGGATTACGAGGAATTTCTTTGGGCACAAGGCAACCAAATCACCATGCCCCTTATCCGACAACATTTCGAATCCAGAAAGGCCATGGGAGCCTTACATCAAGGGTTGATGAAGTCGTTTCGAGAGTACATGCTTGTCGGCGGGATGCCACAAGCAGTAAAAGCCTTTGTTAAGGACAAAGACTTTGGTAAAGTCGACTTTGCCAAACAGCAGATTATTAATCTGTACAAAAATGACATGGAAGAACAAAATGAAGAAAATTCCAACTATGTCAGTAATTTTTTCGACAGAATTCCGTCCGAATTATCTAAGCATGACAAGCGCTACGTCCTTTCTCACATAGAACCGAACGCTCGCATTCGAAATTACAAAGGACCGATCAAATGGTTGGATGAAGCCATGATTATCAACATCGCCAATAAAGTTGATGATCCCAGCGCTGCCTTTAATCTCAGCATTTCAGATCCTTCCTTCAAATGCTATCTCATGGACACAGGGCTATTGATTTCTTTAGCCTTCCGAGATCGCCCTTACCTTGAAAATGATCTGTACAAAGCCGTTTTACTCGATAAGCTTCAAATCAATGAAGGAATGCTTATTGAGAATATGGTTGCGCAATGCTTAAAAGCAAACGGCCATAACGCTTATTTCTACGCCGAGCGCGACCCAGTAACTCGAAAACCGAAGCTTGAAATTGACTTC
>CABSHY010000035.1 GCA_902477615.1 uncultured Sutterella sp. | reverse complement strand
AGAACTCTCTAAAGGGGCGTTCACCAATAAAGCAAATACCCGTGGAGTCTTTCTTTTTAGCGTTGGGCAAACCGATTTCTTCAGCAATTTTTCGCACTTGCGTTTTGCGCAATTCTCCCACAGGGAAGATGGCCTTGCTGATTTGTTCTTGCGTTAAACGGTGCAAGAAGTAGCTTTGGTCTTTCGTTTCATCTAAACCGCGCAACAATTGTGTTTTACCATCGACTTCACGAACGCGAGCGTAGTGACCGGTGGCGATTTTTTCGGCACCCATGGCCATGGCGTGATCTAAGAAGGCACGGAACTTGATTTCGGCATTGCAAAGCACGTCGGGATTGGGCGTACGGCCGGCAGAGTATTCACGAAGGAAATCAGCAAAAACGCGATCTTTATATTCTTTGGCAAAGTTGACAGCTTCAATATCAATGCCAACCACATCAGCCACAGCCGTGGCATCAATGAAGTCTTGGCGAGAAGAACAGTACTCGCTGTCATCGTCGTCTTCCCAATTCTTCATGAAAAGACCGATCACATCGTAGCCTTGTTGCTTAAGAAGGTAGGCGGAAACGGCGGAATCCACGCCACCCGACAAACCGACAACAACTCGTTTGCTCATAAAAACCCTTTGCACTAAAAATAATCAATGCGCTAATTATAAGCAAGCGTTACAATATCGGCTTTGATTTTGTTTTGGATTTCCGAGTGTTATGAGTTTAGAAAAGCTTATTCAAGAAAGAACGCAGCACTTGTGTTCGCGCTTACAGATTAAGGTGCCAATCATTGGTTCTCCCATGGTGGGTGTGGTGACGCCTGCGATGGTGGCAGCGATCAGTAATGCCGGTGGCTTGGGCGTTTTGCCCTGTGGTTTTATGACGGTTGAAGAAATTGCCACCGAAGTGGCCAAGGTGAGAGCGCTCACCGATAAGCCTTTTGCACTTAATATCCGTGTAGAAGCGCGTGAACCGGAAGATCCCGCAAAAACGCAACAAGTCTTTGACGCTTTAGAACCCTTGCGTGATGAATTAAACGTCCCTCATGTGTTGGGGACGGTGCCCACTTTTGAAGAACAGTTCGAAGCCATCGTTAATGCTCAAGTGCCGGTGGTTTCCTTTAGTTTCGGTGGCCCTCGAGAAGAGTTTGCCGAGAAGTTGGAAGCAATGGGCGTGGAGATGATGGGAAGCGTTAACTCCACGCGCGAAGCTAAAGTTTTAAAGGTCGCAGGGTGCGGTACGGTTATTGCCCAAGGCGTAGAAGCCGGTGGCCCTCGTCAATACTTTGAAAATCCCTTAGAGGCCTCTAAGGTGGGTTTGATGGCTTTGTTGCCACCAGTGCGTCGCGTTTGTGGTGAGACGATTGATGTGGTTGCCGCCGGTGGCATGATGTCGGCTCAAGCGATGTTGGCGAGCATTCTTTTAGGGGCCAATGGTGTGCAAATCGGTTCCCTTTTGGTTCGCTCCTCGGAATCAGCTTGGCCTCAAGCCCTTAAAGATCAAGTGCCTTGGTGCGATGATGCGTCAACGCGTTTTTCCAATTGGGCAACAGGTCGTGAAACTCGTGTGATTCCGACGGGGTTATTCGAAGCTCTTAAGGACGCCGAGTTGCCCGTGAGCCCTTATCCGGGTCAATACAAGGCAATGTCAGAAGTCTATCGCGGGGCGATCAATGAAAACCGTGCCGACTTATTGGAAATGCCCTTGGGACAAGCGGCACAATTAGCACCTGCGCAAGACACAAAAACGATTATTGACACGTTAATGCGTGATTTTGAAACCATGTTAGGGGAAGACTGTGGCGATTAAGATTTTTACGGCACTTTTGGTGCAAGACGTTCAAAACGATTATTTAACCGATGGTGTACGTCCTGTTGAAGGCGCAGAGGCCGTCTTTGCACCGATTTCTGAAATGGCAAAAACGTTTGAGCGCGTGATTGTGGCTCAAGACTATAAGCCTGAAAATCACATCAGTTTTGTGGACAATCACGCCGGTCGCACGGTGGGTGAAACCGTAGAATCTGAATTCGGTCCCGTGGTTTTAACGCAAAAGTGCTGTGTCGAAGGCACGCAAGGCGCCGATATGCCTCGCCAAATGCCTTTACCGATGTCCCGTATTATTGCGATTTTAAAAGGCGCTCAAGCCGGTGTGAATAGCTATTCGGCTTTCTTAGAAGCTGATCGCAAAACCGAAACGGGGTTAGATGCTTATTGCAAGGACCGATTTGTTAATCGCATTTATTTGTGTGGCTTAAACGTTGATGATTCTTTGATCCGTACGGCGTTTGATGCCCTTCACTATGAAATTGAAGTCTATTGGGTTAAAGACGCTGTGGCTGGTATCAATGCCGATCAAGATGCCTTTAAATTAAAGAGTTTGAAGGATCATGGCGTGCATTTTGTCACGATTCAAGAGGTATTAGCGCGAGAAATTCGTTAATTATTTCTGAGCAAAATATCCTAAAGAGAGCGGTGCAATCCGCTCTTTTTTTTGTAAAATGCCTTGAACGGTCATGAAATTTTGATTAGTATCAACAAAATTTTTTGAGTTTACGAATATAACTCACTTCACACCCCACTCGCATTGGCGAGCTTGAAAGGAGAAGTTCCATGCTTCATCATGAATCTAGTATTGAAATTGGTGCGTTAAGTAACAAGTCCAAGATCATACCTCTTATCATTGGGCCGCTTTTAGCCTTGGCCCTGTACTTTATTCTTCCTGAATCGTACCAAAACACGGCCGGGCAAACGGTGGAATTTAGCCATGCCGGTCGCGCCTGCGCAGGGATCGTTTTGTGGATGGCAACGTGGTGGTTTACCGAGGCTGTGCCGATTGCCGTTACGTCTTTGTTGCCCATTGTGCTTTTCCCGCTTTTTGGTGTTTTGAGCCCCTCTGAAACGCTCAAAAATTATGCCAACAGCACGATTTTCCTCTTTATGGGCGGATTTTTGATTGCTGCCGGTATCGCTCGTTGGCACTTAGACCGTCGTATCGCTTTGTTGACGATTCGTGTGTTTGGGACAAAGCCCCAACAAATTATTTTAGGTTTGTTGGTCGCAACGGGCTTTTTGTCGGCTTGGGTCAGTAACACGGCCACGGCTGCCATGATGGTGCCGATCGCTTTGGCAATTTTAGGTGTGGTTCGCAATACGCGTGGTGATGAACCGATTGATAAGCGAGAGCACAACTTTGGCGTTAGCGTCTTGTTGTCCATCGCTTACGGCGCAAGCTTGGGTGGTGTTTTAACGTTGATCGGTACGCCGCCTAACGGGATTTTTGTTCGCTTTGTTGAACAAATGTATGGCGTGAATGTGAACTTTTTGGAATGGATGAAGGTTTCGATTCCGATTGTTGGCATTTTGATGGCTAGCACTTACTTCATGATGACCAAGTTCTTGTTCCGTGAACAAATCTCGGAATTGCCCGGCGGCAAAGAATGGGTCAAAAATGAAATCTCTCGTTTAGGACCTTTGAGCAAAGGCGAAAAGATTGTGTTGACGGTCTTTGTGACGGCTGCAGCTTTGTGGTGCTTTGGTCCTTTGATTCGTGGTTTTGAAGTCGATGGTATTCGTCCCTTTAAAGACTTGAGCGACACCGTGATCGCTATGGGTGCGGGCATTATTTTGTTCATCATCCCGGTTGATATTAAGCACGGCGTGCACGCATTGGATTGGTCGAGTGCTTCTGAAGCCGTGGCTTGGGACGTGCTTTTGCTCTTCGGTGGCGGTTTGACGATGGCGCACGCCATTCAAACGACGGGTATGGCTAGCGTTGTGGGTTCGGCTGCGATCGCTTTTGCCGGTTTGCCCGATATGGCCGTTGCCGGCGGGATTACAACGTTGGCCGTCTTTGCCTCTGAATTTACGTCCAACACGGCTTTGGCCGCAACGATGATGCCTTTGGTGGCTGCTATTGCTGAGTCCATCAATATGCATCTGGAATCCTTGTTGATTTGCACGACGTTGGGTGCCTCGATGGCCTTCATGATGCCGGTGGGTACGCCCCCGAATGCCATCATCTTTGGTACGGGTCGTATTCGTATCGCTGAGATGATTCGTGCGGGTTTCTGGCTTAACATCATCTCCATTATCGTGATCACCTTGGTGACGTCAGTCATTTCGTTGGGCGTGATTCCCTAAACGACCATTCTTTATAGAAGAAAGGCTCTGAGTCGAAAGATTTCAGAGCCTTTTCCTTAGATGGGAACGCTGTATTGCTGCTGCAAAATGCGTTTTCGTTCCGTTTCAATCTCGCGTCGTTTCTGCACGTACCATTCAATGAAAATTTGCACGCGTTTTAACTTTGTGGCTTCAAGCGTTGAGGCGATGTAGTAGTCCAAGTTAGGGGCGTGCCAACCATTTAAAACGGGGATTAATTCTCCACTCATCAATTCTTTATAGCAATGGTGCATAGGGATGTCAGCAATAACGCCGGCACCGGCCAGTGCTGCTTCTTTAACGGCCTTCATGCTATTAACACGCAAGGTAGAGTGCCACTCATAGGTGCGACGGTCACCGGCTAATTCGAGCACCTTTTCTTGACGGCGATGGCGCCCCGTGTACACGATGCCAAAGTGCGAGCGAAGATCCTCAGGCGTCTTGGGCATCCCGTGATTTTTCACGTACTCGGGGGAAGCACAAGGGATGAAAACGGAGCGAGAAACCCAATTTTCAATGAGATTGGGGTTATTCACGGGTCCGTAATAGAACATGACATCGGTTTGCCCTCGCATGTACGTACGGGGATCATCGTCGGCAATGATATCGAACGTGATGTGCGGGTACTTTTGTTGAAATTCCCCCAAAATCGGAAGAATTTGTGATTGCATAAATCCGGGTCTGGCCCCGAATCGGATGATGCCGCTATCTTGTTCGCCCTTGGTCGAAAGTGTTAATAGGGATTGGTTGAACTCTTCCCAAATGGGCTGCAGTTTGTCTCTGGCTTGCAGGGCAAATTGGGTTGGAGCAATGGTGGGGCCGTTGCGAATGAGTAATTCATGGCCTACGTCATTTTCGAGCGCTTTAATCAGGCGAGAGACTTGCGTTCGATCCAATCCTCGTTGATCGGCCACGCGCGCAAGGGACTGTTCCTCAATGACACGGAACAATAATTCCCAAACCTCGAGGTGAAATCGCTTTCGATTAAGCAATTGATCCATTGGTACTTTCCCTAAAATTGCAATAATTACACGGTAAGACGTGAAAATCTATCTTTATTTTAAAACGATAATCAGAAAGTTTGACTGATTTTATTAAGAAAATTAAATTTTCCTAGAAAATATTATGTATGAATAATAGCGCAAAAATCGCACGATGAAATAAAATCTCTTTTCTATAATTCTCCCTCATGATTGTCAAAAAATAGTGTGAAAGGACTTTAGAAGATGGTCTGGGTCGGTTTACTGATTGTGATTGGCACGTTCGCGTTAATTATCAAAAATTTCGAAACGCGAATGACGTTGTTTTTATCCGGTGCACTGATGGCCCTTTTAGGGGGCGACTTGGTGATGGCGGCCAATGCTTTTATTAAGCAGTTTACGAATAGCGGTTTGGTGCCGATCGTTTGTACCGTGATGGGGTTTTCGTATGTGATTCGAGTCACGAAGTGCTCCGAACACTTGGTGGCCGTGGTCACGGGGTTGTTGACGCATGTGAAATTATTCGTTGTACCCGGCGCTGTCATCGTGACCTTCTTTTTAAATATTTCGCTGCCGTCTGCGGCCGGTGTTTCCGCAGCGGTGGGCACACTTTTGATTCCGATGTTGTTGGCCTTACGCGTTAAGCCCGTGATGGCCGGCAGTGCCGTTTTCTTGGGGACCTGGGGTTCGGTCATTTCCCCGGGGTTTATGTTTAATCCTCTAGTCGCTGATATGGCAAAGACAGATGTGATGACCGTGATTGCAGCGATTGCTCCTGCTGTACTTTGTGGTTTGGCAGTGGCAGTTGCAATCTTGGCCATCACATCTCTTTTTTTGAAAGAAGGGGTGGGTACGTCTCCCGTGAGTTTACAAAGCGCTTTGCCTGAGGATTTTAAGATTAACGGACTTTACGCCATCGTCCCCGTGGTACCGCTTTTATTGTTGGTCTTGGGCTCTAAGCAAGTCGGAATCTTGCCCTACATCACCGTGCCGCAATCCATGATTATCGGTGTGGTTTTAGCGATTGTGGTGACGCGCTCTTCGCCGGGTCAAACGACCAAAGAATTTTTCCGTGGTGCCGGTGACAGTTTCTGCGAAGTGATTGGTTTGATGGCGTGTGCCGCCATGTTCTGTGCAGGGATGGAGCAAATCGGTTTAACGGGTGCGCTTTTAGATGCCATGAAAAACTCCACGTCGGCCACGCAAGTAGCCGCCACGGCCGGTCCCTTCTTGATGTCCGTGGTATCGGGTTCAGGTAATGCTGCGTCGCTGGCCTTTATCGGTACCGTGGTGCCACACGCACCGGAATTCGGTTACACCATTACGGAATTGGGGGGTGTGGCGCAAGTCTCTGCCGCTTTGGGCCGCACGATGTCGCCCGTGGCAGCGAGCGCCATCATTTGTGCTCGATTGGCCGGTGTCAATCCGATGTCGATGGCCAAGCGCAACGCACTGCCCACCATCGCAGCCGCAACAACGATTTCGCTTTTGTTGTTGTAAGAGAAAAGTTTCGAGAGAGTAGAGAGTGCCGCCATTGCTTCTCATGCGGGAGCAATAGCGGCGTTCTTTTCTATTTTTTCAGTTCTTCCATTTCTTTGAGCGTATGAATCGGCGTAAAGGTACCGTCATCGTTGGCTCTAAAGACATAGTGTTCTTTTAAGTAAATCAAGTCAGGGCGACCGACGCTTTCAAGTTCGGCCAAAATGGCAGCGCGTGCAACCACTTTTGCGCCTGCGGCCGTCGCCAATTCTTCAATGGCTTTCAGTGATTCGCCCGTGGCAAAGACGTCATCAATCAAAGCGACGCGTTTGCCCTTAATACGCTCAGCGTCGGCACCGTCGAGCCACAAGGTTTGCTCTTTTTGTGTCGTGACAGAGTGCAGGGTATGAGAGAGCGCATTTTGCATGTAGGGCTTGTAGCTTTTGCGAGCAACGATAAAGTCTTTCATGCCCATGATGCGACTCATTTCATAGGTAAGAATAATGCCCTTGGCTTCGGCCGTCATCAAAAGGTCAACTTCGGGCAAACGTTTGACAAGTTCGGGAGCGGCGGCTTGAACCAACTCGGTGTCGGATAACACCACAAAACTGGCCAGTGCCAACTTGTCTGCGACGCGAACATAAGGCAATTTGCGCTTAATGCCTAATAATTCAAAGTCAAAGTACTTCATTGCAAAAAACTCCCTCAAAAACCAATAACAGGAACAGCCTCAATTGTAACCAAAGATCGTCTGATACGTTGTTTTTGTTTTTAACTATGGTGCCTATATATTTAGTACAAAAGGTACAACAGGTGGTCAATATATTGTGTTATATTGAAAATCACATTCGAAAAGGAGAATGAAAATGGACGAAAAGATTCAATTAAAAGACAGCGAACGTCAACCCTGTGAAGTGTGGACCCGAGTGATGGGTTACCATCGTCCGGTTTCGTCTTTCAATGTGGGTAAGAAGGGTGAATTTGCTGAGCGCAAGTGCTTTGAAGAAAAGAAGTGCCACTTAGACGAACCCACCAAATAACAAAAAGAGGATCGAAAATTCGATCCTCAATTTGTTTTAATGCCTGCGATTAAGCGGGGAATTTTTTGACCAATTCGTCAAATTCTTCACTCCAGTCTTTCTTCCACTTTTGTTTCGTTGCTTCGTCAATCCAAGCGCCGTCAATGCCGTTTAACATAAAGCCCTTGAGTTGATCGAGGGAGAAATTCAAGAAGTTGTACATCAACATCCACGTTTGCGTTGCATTGACGTGGTGCATCGTGGGATCGTCCGTATTGGGATGGACACGAAGACCCATTTCGACCATTTTGCGAATCGGTTGCTTAATCGCCCATTCTTCATCGGTGAACGTGCGCAAGTAGTAAGAGTTCGTGGGCACGACCGTAAAGATAAAGTCACGATCTTTGGCGACTTGAACAAGTTCAGGATTATCAATAATCGTGTAGCAGTGCTCCAAGCGATCGGCTTTCAAAAGATCCATAGAGGTTTCAACATTGCGCCAGTGGCAGCCGAATTCACCGGCGTGAATCGTGATCTTAAAGCCTGCGTTCTTGGCCATCATAAAGGCCTTCCAGAAGTTTTCCGGTTCATGATCGTTTTCGCGATAGTCAATCCCCAAACCGATGGTTTCAGGCGCACGATGCGCAATCATTTCACGCACCAACTCAACAGCGAACTCAGGCTCTGCTTCGCGGTCAATGGAAGGAATTAAGCGGCCGATAACACCGAAATCCTTTTCACCTTGATGAATGCCTTCGATGATGGCTGCTTGAGCCGCTTCGAAGCTATAGTGACGGGCTAAGCCCGTATAGTTCCAGAAAAATTCCGTGTAACGAATGCCATGCTTTTTACAATCTTGGAGGTATTCGTAGGTAATGCGCGTGAGCATTTCGGGTTTAATCAAAATGTGCTCTTCTAAAGCACGGAAAATGCGCAAAACACCCACCGGCTTATCGCCACGCGTGAAGAAGCCGTCAATTTCTTCTTGACTGACCGGAGCGCCGGACGCTTTAACGAGATCTTCAAAGGTGGCTTTTTGCGTGGTGCCCAATAAATGGCAATGCAATTCCGTCTTAGGAATAGCAGAGAAAAAGTCCATATGTGCTTGCGTCATCGGGCGAGCAAAGGGAGAATCAGGAACAAAGGCAGGATTGTCTTTACGCATTGCGAATAACTCCAAAATGGCAATAGGCGAAATATTGCTATTTCGCCTACTGTGATAGAACTTCTCTAGTGTGTTAATTAGATAACAACACAACCGGGTTCTTGGTCTTGGCGCGTGACGATTTCGCCCAAGCGGAAGACCCTTTCACCTTCGGCTTCGAAAGCCTTGATAGCGGCATCGGCTTCTTCAGCAGACACGATCACGACCATGCCGATACCGTTGTTAAACACACGGTGCATTTCGTGAGAATCGATATTGCCGGCTTCTTGCAACCAGTCAAAGACGGCCGGACGCGTCCAGCTGTCAGCGTGAATGACGGCTTGCGTGTTTTCAGGAAGAATACGGGGCACGTTTTCGATCAAGCCGCCGCCCGTGATGTGGGCCATGCCCTTGATCTTGACGCTCTTCATAACGTTGAGCACTTGCTTGACGTAAATGCGCGTCGGTTCCATCACGCAATCGGCCAACGTG
>CABSHY010000034.1 GCA_902477615.1 uncultured Sutterella sp. | reverse complement strand
GCGTTTTCGTATTTCTTTAACAAACCTAGAGGTCCACTTTTCAAGCCCCACATCAGCCCAATGTTTTGGAACTGGGCTTTGCTGATCTTTGAGAAAGATTTATTAATTTAATCAGTAAAAAACTCTCTTTAAAAACGCCACAATCATCGATTGAGCAGAAGGCAAATTAAAGAGTGTGTGAGGCGCCCCTGGAAGCAAGACCACGGTGCAGTCAGGATGATCCTTCAAGGTACGACTGGCATTTCCTAACGCTTCATCGTTATCCAAATAACTATTCGCAAGGCTAAAGAACTTATCCGTTGCGCTCATGACATTAAGGACTGGAACCGTTTCGGGAATGTTCGTTTGGTGTGAGACAACATGATAGTTGTCTTCGCAACTCCATGAAAAGATCATCCGTCCCTTTTCTTCTCCAGTTTCACATTTGGCTTCACAACGCGCTACAGCTACACCACCTTCACTTGTGCCAGCAATCACGTATTCACCATTAAAAAATGGTAACTCGTGAAGATGCTCAATAGCGTACTTCAATTCTTGAGCACGCATCGCATGAATTTTTTCATATGTCTCACGGGCAACCGGAGAGGTATACGTCAAGCGATCAGGGGTTGTCATTGAGTTGGGTGCGAAAAAGGCAAAACCTTCTTTAGCCAAAGCTCTAGCAAAGTCTTTCACGGGTTCGGTGATCCCAGAGCTGCCATGCATAAAGACCACCACTGGGACTTTTTTGCATGCGCAGGGGCGATTGCAAAAGGGTCCTTCGTAGGCGTTTTCAGGTAACACGACAAAGGCATTGATAAACGTATCTTTGATTTGACGAGAAGTGAGCGTCTCAACGCTACCCTGTGTGGTACCGGTTAATTCAAACGTCATTTTTTGTCCTCGAAAAAAGGGACCGCTTTGAGCGATCCCTTCTCATAGATTTTTAGAAGAATAGGCCAACAACCGTTAACATAACGACAAAGCCTGTTAAGCAAGGAATGGCCGTCCGTTTAACCATCGTTAGGGGGTTGACTTGAGCAAAGCCCGCCACAATGATCACGACACCCGCAACAGGAGACATGGCGCGTAACATTTCAGCCGCTGAGTGCATCATTAACATCATGGAGATACCGTCTGAACCCATGGCTTGAGCAACGTCAGGAACGATCGGAGCAAGGCTCGTGAAACTGGCAACACCAGAACCGGTTAAAACCGTGATCACGCCGATGATGATGGAAAGCACCACCCCCATGCCCGTTTCACCCACGCCTAAACCTTGAGCAGCGTTTAAGAGTAAGTCAACGATACCGACGTTTTGTAGGCCTTTAGCGAAGAAGGCCGCTACAAAAATCAAGCCAACCGTGCTTGTTAAGATACTTCCCATGCCCTTAAACATCGCAAAGGATAAATCAAAGGATTCACGAACATTACGGCGAACAATCAAGTCCACAAAGAAAGCCAAAATCCAGCAAAGGAACATCGCTGTCGGCACGTTCAAAATGATGTCTTTATAGACCATCTTGTTGAAAATCAACAAAAAGACGATCGGAAGAATCGGGAAGATTGCATAGATCGCAGGCGTCTTTTCTAACGTTTCGCGTTTGGCTTCCAATTCATTGAGGTCGGCAACGACGCCACCACCGTCCTTTTTATCGAAATACAGTTGCGTGAAAACGTGAGCAACGGCCATCGCTAAAATTGTGGGTACGGCCATTGGCAATTGGTAGCGAACCAAGTATTCAACTGGGTCCAACTTTACCAATTCAGCTGCTAAGTTTGCGGTACCAGAGGCCGGTGCATAACCGATGGCTAAAACGCTAGCCACTACAGCAGCAGCGGCTAAGGGTGAGCAACCTACACGGATAATTAACGGATAAACCGTCACCACCATCAACATTGCTAGACCCGCAGCCGATGTAATCACCAAGCTTAAGCAGTGACCGAAAATAAAGACTGCAGCCAAGACCAAGTACGGATTCTTGATCAAAGAGATGGGTTTGGCGCAAACCGTGACGAAACGGTCTGAGGCTCCAATGGCTTGCATGTAAGAAGCAAAGCCACCGGCCACCAAAATGATGAAGCCGACTCCGGCAATTTGAGACTTACTAATGGTTTGCAACAGGGCAATCAAGTCAAACCCGATACTACCTGTACTGCCTTTTGGCAGTAAAGCTTCCAAGCCTCCCATCAGCGCGAGGATGTTAAGCACTAAACCCCCAAGCAACAAAACCATGTTGACTTGGTATTTTTTAATGATGGCCCATGCGGTGATTGCTAAGACAATCACACCAAGCCAAGGGGCAATCGAAGACATAGGAAACTCCTTTCGTTTAAGTCTTTCGTGCCTTGATTGTAAGTGTCCTTATATGATTCTGAATTTGGTTCATTTCAATAGTTTTGATCAAAAATAAAAATCCACCCACACTTTTCAAAAGGGGGTGGATTTAGAAAGTCAGCGATTGGGTATTAACTCAGATAGTCTTCCACGATCTTCGCAAAAACCGAAGCACCCAAGGCTAAGCAGTTGTCATTGAAGTCATAGGAGGAATTATGCAACAAGCACGGGCCGTCACCATGACCTTCTAAGCGATGATCTCCCGTTGTACCTGCTCCCACAAAGAAGAATGCACTGGGTACCCGCGTTGCGTATTCACAGAAGTCTTCTGACGGCATCACGGCTTCTTGATCATGAATGATTTCTTCGCCATGAATGGACTTTGCGGCATTGATGACGATGTCGGCTGCGGCCGGATCATTTTTCGTTGTGACTAACAAGCGATTAAATTCAAGTTCTGCTGTTGCACCATAGGCAGCAGCCGTATTTTTCACAATGGCTTCCATGCGTTCTGCAACCAAGTCCGTGACTTTGCTTGAGAACGTACGAAGTGTGCCTTCCATCAAAGCGGTTCCCGGCACAACGTTATAAGTGGCCCCCGCAGCGATGTGACAAACAGAAATCACTGCCGTATCAGCGGGTCGCTTATTACGCGAAATAATGCCTTGAATGCCTTGATAGATTTGAGCAGCAACAAAAATAGGGTCAACGGAGAGGTTGGGCATGGCGCCGTGGGAACCCTTACCCGTTACAACGATTTTGAAGCGGTTGCTGGAAGCCATCATGGCATCGTGATTGATACCAATGCGCATTTTGGGAGTTTCTGGCCAGTTGTGGCAACCAAAGACGTAGTCCACAGGGAATTTTTCCAATAAACCGTCGGCAATCATGGACTTTGCACCCTTACCGCTTTCTTCGGCCGGTTGGAAGAAGAAATAGACCGTACCGTCAAAATTTTTCGTTTCGGCTAAATAGCGTGCAGCCATTAAAAGCGTGGTGATGTGACCATCGTGACCGCAAGCGTGCATGACGCCATTATTAACGGAAGCGTGAGCAAATTGATTAGCTTCCAAAATGGGAAGGGCGTCAATATCGGCGCGAAGTGCGACACGTTTTGTGCCCGTACCGCACTTTAAGACCCCTATAACACCCGTACCACCGATACCGGTATGCACTTCAATGCCCCAGCTCGTTAAAAGTTCTGCGATTTTGGCAGAGGTTTCTTTTTCTTGATGGCTTAATTCAGGGTGTTGGTGAAAATAACGACGAAGTGCAACAAATTCGTCGTTCATTTTTTGGATGTGTTCAATAATGGGCATTTTAGTGGCCTTCAAATAAGGAAAAGATCGAACTAATCATAGAATAAAAAATAGGGACCTACAATCAGTAGATCCCTATAGGTTTCAGTGGACTTTAATGACCGCGCAATTTTTCAGCGGCGTCTTTTACATGGCGACGTAACGTTTCAAACACTTCGTTGATCGCTTGCATCACGTCATTATGGGTACGAGAAACAACGAGGTCTTTACCGGAGGCAACGAGCGTAACGCGAACGGTGAATTCGCCCATCGTTTGGTGACCTTCTTGCGTTACGGTAGCGTGGCAAGGACCTAGGTTATGGTCAAATTTACCCAATGCGGCGAGTTCTCTGGCGATTGCGGCTTCAACAGCTTCAGAACGATTGATACCATGGAATGTAACTTGTAGTGCTTGTGCCATATTAACCCCTTTCTTTATTGTGGTTATTGTTGTAAGCGATTAGAAGCGTTTCGTGCCTCTATGGTTATAGTGTATGCCAAACTGTGCGCGAAAGCTTGTTTTAAAACAAAGAAAGCGTAACTTTTTGAATCGCAATTTTTCAGGCAGATCAACGGTTTTTTGAAACATTCGTAAAAAGGATGAAAATTAATTTTAAAATTCAAACATTTGACGAATAAACTCTGCTAATATCGCCCATCCGATGAAAAACGTCCCCTCTAAGAAAAGTTGAGGGAAAGCGATCGGAATATTCGTCAATGATGATCTGGTTGGGCACGAAATACGTCTGAGAACTTTACATTTCAGACTTCTTAACGCTCCTTTGCGAGCCATCTAACGCCCCTTTCTTCAAAGAGGAAGTAAGACAGTACTTTTGTGACTCGTCTTAAAAAATGCGGGGAAATGCGTCCCCGATGTAAGACCCTGCCTAGACAAGGCTTCATTTTGAAGTCAGTGGCAGGAAGTAGAAAAAGAAAAACTTTCGGGTTCTGATCCCGACAATATCTCTCACAATAGAGATCTATCAATAGGAAAAAATAATTATGCGTAAGCCCTGGGAAGAAAGTGGTAGCCACCGCGATTTCGGTGACCGTGCTCCTCGTCGTTCTGATCGTCGTGACGATCGTGCTCCGTTTGAACGTCGCAGCGACCGCCGTGATGACGGCTTTGGTCGTCGCGAAGGCGGTTTCGGTCGCCGTGAAGATGGCTTTGGCCGTCGTGAAGGTGGTTTCGGCCGCCGTGATGATCGCGGTGATCGTTCTGAACGCCGTGGTGGTTTTGGCGGTAGCCGCTTTGGTGGCGATCGCTTCGAAGGTCGTCGTGGTGACCGTGACGGTAACCGCAGCTTCGGTGGCCGTCGTGATGGTGGTTTCCGCCGTCGTGACGATCGTCAAGAAAACGTCTTTGGCGTTCGATCCGGTCCGCGCGCTCGCGCCGCTTCCATGAACCGTCGTGACAGCGCTCGTGCTTTTGACGCTACGAACGCTACGCGCAACGCTTTGGTGACGTTGGATGCTGATGTGGCACGCGTGTTTGGTTCTAGCGAAGCCGTGAACGCTGCTTTGCGCCAATTGATCGCTTTGGCCCAATTGATCGGCCCCCAAGCCATGGCTCAAGCCGCTAAGGAAGACGTGAGCGAAGTCGAAGCAGAAACGGCTGAAGAAAACGTCGAAGCTGTTGAAGCCGATCAAGCTGTTGAAGCTGAAGTTTCCGAAGTTGTTTCTGATGAAGCTCAAACCGAAGAAGCCGATGACGAAGACGAAGAATGGTTCGAAATCCCGACCGAAGCTAAGTAATCACACGACTATTTAGCTATACAATAAAGGCACTTGCTAACAAAAAGGCAGGTGCCTTTTTTCATTGCCTAAAGGTCTCATTATGTCGATTGCTTACGCCGTTGAACTTGCTAACCCTCACGCCCATCTTTTCCGTGTCACGCTCACAATTACAAACCCGATGCCAGACGAGCAACTCTTGATGCTCCCGACTTGGATTCCAGGGAGTTACATGATCCGAGACATGGCAGCCGACATTGTGGACATTCGTGCAACGTTGGGTGGCCGAGTGGCCGTGCTCACAAAGATCGATAAAACCACGTGGCGCGTGGCAACAGAAGATGCCTCGAAAACGCTTTGCGTGGAATATGACGTTTTCGCCAAAGACTTGTCCGTGCGCTTAGCCTACTTTGACATGGATCGTGCGTTTTTTAATCCGACAAGCCTTTGCTTGTGCCCGATCGGCTTAGAAAGCCAACCGATGACGATTGACGTCAAGCCCGGTAGCTACGACTTAACACAAAAGTGGAAAGTGGCAACGGCCCTGACGCCGACAAACGCGAAAAAGCGCTGGAAGTACGACACGTTTGAAGCACATAATTACGATGAATTGGCCGATAGCCCCTTTGAAATCGCCGATTTTGACGTTTTAAGCTTCAAAGCGGGCGGTGCTGATCACCACATTGTGCTCTCGGGCCACCGTTTGCCCTTTGATGAAAAGCGCCTTGTCTCAGATGTGAAAAAAAACTGTGAGGCCACCATTGCGCTTTTTGAACCCAGAACCAAAAAAGCACCATTTAAGGATTACGTCTTTTTCTTAAATTCGGATGATCATCTCTACGGTGGCTTGGAGCACCGTGCGAGTACCGCTTTGATTGCGAGTTACTACGATTTACCACAAAAAGAGACAGGGAAAGATGACGTTGGCTATCAACATTTAGTGGGGCTTTTTACGCATGAGTATTTCCATGCGTGGTGGGTGAAGCGTGTGAAGCCCGCCGCCTTCGTTCCTTATGACTATCACGATGAAAACTACACTCGTCTTCTTTGGGTCTTTGAAGGCTTTACGAGTTACTACGATGATGCTCTCTTAATGCGTACGCAAACGATTACGAAAGAAGCCTTTGCCAAGGGCATTGAGAAAGTGCTCAATCGCCATTTGTGGGCAGCCGGTCACTTGCACCAAAGTTTGTCTGAAAGCTCCTTTGATGCGTGGACGAAATATTACAAGACGATTGTGAACCGACAAAATAGCGTCACAAGCTACTACGACAAAGGTGCTTTGGTGGCGCTTGCGTTAGATAGCCGTATTAAAGAGAAAACAAAGGGCGAAAAGAGTCTTGATGATGTGTTGCGATTTGCGTGGGAGCAATACAAAGACGCAGGACGCGACTACGCTGGGCTTGACGAAGACGTCATGGAAGAGCTCATTTTTGATGCAACGGGTGTCAATCTAGGTGAAGAATTAGCCAAGTGGGTGGAGGCTTGCCAAGAACCCGATTGGAAGAAGGCCTTTGCTGGATTAGGAATGACGATTGCCAAAAAGCAAAACGACATTTTGGGCACGCAAGGCTTTGCGGTTAAAGGCGTTGAGACCGTGAAAGTAACGACCGTGATTGAGAATAGCACAGCACAAAAAGCGGGGTTAAGTGAGGGGGATTGGCTGATCGCCATTGAAGACGTTCATGTGACAAGTGCCAACCTTGAAAAACTTCTTAAAGCCTATGTGGGTAAAGAAGTTGATGTTCACGTCATTCGCAATGAACTTTTAAAGAAGTTGGAACTCAAAGTGAAAGCACCTTTAAAAGACACATACGAATTAAATTTTAAGTAGTTTAAAAACACCAAATGCCGCAATGAATGCGGCATTTGATTTCAGGAATACGATTTTTGAGAATCGTCCAGTCATTTCCAAGTTTCGTCCAAAATGCCCCTAAATTGGACGAAACTTGTCTTTCATTCTTCACCCCCCCTCTAAAAGACTTAACGTATATCGGTTAAAGGAAAGTCCCGAGAAATACCCTCAGTAATGGGTTAGATATCTTTGGCACACTGTTTCTTCATTTTGAAAAAGGAAGAAAATGCTTAAAAAAGGTTTGGTGGTTTTAGGACTTACTTTGAGTTTGGCGTCCGGTGCCTTTGCTAAGACCATTGATGATGTTGAGTACGCTGATCACTTAAAGATGGGGAAAGAATCGTTAGTGCTCAATGGTGCGGGGCTACGCAAGATTTTGTTTGTAAAGGTCTATGCTGCAGGGCTTTATTTGCCAAAAGTAGCTTCGGATGCCCAATGCGTTCAGGATCAAGCTGGCAGTAAACGTGTGCGTTTGGTGTTGAGACGCAATGTGGATGCTGCGGACTTTGTTGAAGCGTTAAACGATGGTTTGAAAGACAACTCTACAGAAGCTCAATGCACGGCAATCAGTAAAGACATTGAATCGTTGGTTGCCGTGATGGAGAAAATCGGTGACGTGCATGAAAATGACAGCGTGGATTTTGACTATAGCGTTGCCCGTGGTGTGAGCGTTTTTGTCAACGGCCGTCTGATTGGTGAGAGAATTGGCGGGAAAGCCCTTTATGATGCCGTTTTACGTATTTGGTTGGGTGAAAAGGCGATTGATTCGGGTTTAAAAAAGGCGCTTTTAGCGCAATAAAAAGATAAAAAATGCGTTTGGTTTAAAGACTTGTTTTTTGTCAGTTTTTTATGTAAAATCCTCAATCCTTTTATTGGGTAGGTTTATTCTCTGTTGACTCGTCCCAATAAAGAGGAAAAGAATTTTTCGGACTCTGTCGCTGGTGCTTGCGGCCTAAGCGGCAATCCTTTAAATGCACGATTTGAGATAGTCTCTCGTGCGTTTGCAATTAATAGGTGAATTTATAATGAAGACCTTCTCGGCTAAGCCGCTCGAAGTGAACCGCGAATGGTACGTCGTTGACGCTACCGATAAGATCGTTGGTCGCCTCGCTGCTGAAATCGCTGCTCGCCTTCGTGGTAAGCACAAGCCTGAATACACGCCGCACGTTGACACGGGCGATTACATCGTCGTTATCAACGCTTCTAAGATGAAGATGAGCGGTAACAAGGCTACGGACAAGCGTTACTTCCGTCACACGGGTTATCCTGGTGGCATCATCGAAACGACCTTCGGCAACATGCAAGATCGTTTCCCGGGACGTGCCCTTGAAATCGCTGTTAAGGGTATGCTCCCGAAGGGCCCGTTGGGCTACCAAATGATTAAGAAGTTGAAGATCTATGCTGATGAACAACATCCGCATACGGCTCAACAACCCAAGAACCTCGACATCTAATAAGGATTCGGCATGATCGGCAATTACAATTACGGCACTGGCCGTCGCAAGAGCTCCGTGGCCCGCGTCTTTATTAAGCGCGGTTCCGGCAAGATCGTTATCAACGGTCGTCCTTTGAACGAATACTTCCACCGCGAAACGGGCCGTATGGTCGTTATGCAACCGTTGGAACTCACGCAAAACGTTGAAACGTTTGACGTGATGGTCAACGTTCGCGGCGGCGGTGAATCCGGCCAAGCCGGTGCTGTTCGTCACGGTCTTACCCGTGCTTTGATCGACTACGATGCTGGTTTGAAGGCTCAATTGTCTGCTGCTGGCTTCGTTACGCGTGACGCTCGTGAAGTCGAACGTAAGAAGGTCGGTCTTCGCGGTGCTCGCCGTCGTAAGCAATTCTCCAAGCGTTAATTCTTCGGAATTTCCGTCAAGGAACGAGGAGTTCACTACGAACTCCTCAAGATTGGACTCCAAGTTATATTGGGGTCCAATTTTTTTTCGTGTCTTTCGGGGTCGTGCTACGATGTTGTTATCAAGTTTGATAACAACTAACTGCGTGAAATGGCGAGACTCTCTTCAAAAAAGCACGATGATTTGCTTTCCAAATGGAAAGAGAATCAGGCATTTAATGAAGCTTATACTTCGTTAGAAGATGAGTTCGTCATTCTTGATGAAGCCATTCGAGCCCGTAAAGAGCAAAACCTCATTCAAACCGAGGTGGCGTTACGTATGGGACTGCCACGTAGTGCCGTCTGTCGACTTGAGCGGGGGTTGGTATCGGGAAAGATGCCCACGATTCCGATGCTTCGTCGTTATGCGAAAGCCATCGCCAAGAAACTTGAAATTCGCTTGGTTTGATTTCGAGTGAATGTGTTATAGATGGATTTGAGATGTCGTTAACCGCACTTTGCTTGGTGATTAACGTCATCTCAAATCCATCTATAACACA
>CABSHY010000033.1 GCA_902477615.1 uncultured Sutterella sp. | reverse complement strand
TTCCGGTCCAACGCCAAGTGCTCGACCCCGAAGGCGTTAAGGAAAAGTTTGGCGTTGGACCGGAACGCATTGTGGACTATCTCTCTTTGATGGGGGACGCCGTTGATAACGTGCCTGGTATTTATAAGTGTGGCCCGAAGACGGCTGCCAAATGGATTAATGAATTTGGTGATTTAGATGCCCTGATGGCCCGAGCTCACGAGGTTAAGGGCAAGGCCGGCGAATACCTTCGCGAAGGGATGAGCTTTTTGCCGACGGCACGCGACTTGGTCACGATTAAAACTGATGCAGATTTGTCTGAACACTTGCCGCAAGGTTTGACGGAACTTGCGTTTAAAGACCCCGATGATGCCTTCTTAACGGGCTTTTATGATCGTTGGGAGATGCAACAAAGTAAGCGCAAGAGTGTTCAAAAGGAAGAACGTAAAAAGACTGAAAAGGTCAGTGTTGCCGGTGACGCAACGTTAGACCTCTTTGCAAGCATTCCGGTCGAAGATGCTACTCAAACCTCACAGGCGCAAACGCAAGAAGTACAGATCATTACCACGGACGATGATTTAAAGGCCTTCTTTAAGGATCTCGAATCTGCGACGGATGTGGTGGGCGTGAGCGTCATGAGTGATGGCACAGAAGGTATGCGAGCACCTTTGACGGGTTTGGCTTTTTCCTTTGGGCAACGCAATGTTTATGTGCCGATTAAGCATCTCACCGGTGAAAACGCTTCGATTGAGAGCGTTCGTACGTATCTAGGTGTGTGGTTAGCTTCTGATGCTTCCAAGGTGACTTCTGAAGGCAAGTTTGTCCGCCACGTGTTGGCAAATGAAAAGCTTGATCTTAATGCCTCAACGCACGATGTGACGTTGATGAGTTATGTCATCGAAGCGCACATGAAGCATGAGATCGGAAACTTGGCCATGCGGTGGCTTAAGACCGACATCATGACCGAAGAAGATGTAAAGGGTAAAGGAGCTAAAGCGCTCAGTAGCAATGCCGTTGCAATTGATTTAGCCGCACAATACGCTTGCCAACGCGCTCAAGTGGCGCGAGAACTCATGCAGGCGATGCAGCCTCGCATCCAAGGCGATGAGGGCTTAAAGACCATTTATGAAACAGTGGAGTTACCCACGCAAAATGTTCTTTTCATCATGGAGCGTAACGGCGTGTTGATTGACTCCATGCAATTGGGGGCACAAAGCGATGCGTTGGGAGACCAAATTGTTCGCTTGGAAGAAAAATGCTACGAGATGGCAGGGCAAAAGTTTAATGTGGCAAGCCCTAAACAGCTCTCTCACGTTTTATTTGAAGTGTTAGAACTTCCCGTACCGGCAAAGACGAAAAAGACGGCAACGGGCGGTTATAGCACCAATGAAGATGTGCTCACGCAGCTAGCCTTGGATTTCCCCTTACCGAAGATCATTTTGGAGTTTCGTCGTTTATCCAAACTAAAGAGCACGTACACGGATAAGCTTCCCTTGATGGTATTGCCGACGACAGGGCGCGTGCATACAACCTTTGGTCAGACAACGGCCGTGACGGGACGCTTGGCTTCAAGCGATCCGAACTTGCAAAATATTCCGGTACGAACCGAAGAAGGGCGTCGGGTGCGAGAAGCCTTTGTGGCCGATCACGGTAAAGTCATTGTTTCTGCGGACTACTCGCAAATTGAACTTCGCATCATGGCGCATTTGTCGCAAGACAAGGGGCTTTTGGATGCCTTCCATAAGAATTTGGACATTCACCGAGCCACTGCAGCAGAAGTCTTTGGCGTGCCCCTAGAAGCGGTGACGTCGGATCAACGTCGAACGGCTAAGGTAATTAACTTTGGTTTGATCTACGGGATGAGCGCTTTTGGTTTGGCTCAAAACTTAGGAATCGAACCGTCTGCCGCACGAAACTATATCGATCGCTACTTCTCGCGCTACCCTGGTGTCAAGACCTATATGGAACAAACGCGCGAATTGGCGCACCAACAAGGTTTTGTTGAAACGGCCTTCGGTCGTCGTTTGTGGTTGCCGGACATTCAAAGTTCCAAAGCTCCCGTGAGAGCCGGTGCTGAGCGTGCTGCCATTAATGCTCCGATGCAAGGCACGGCCGCAGACCTCATTAAAAAGGCCATGATTGCGGTTCAAAAGTGGTTAGAAGACAAGGGTTTAAAGAGCTTGTTGGTTCTTCAGGTGCACGATGAATTGGTGCTTGAAGTGCCCGAAGAAGAGCTGGAGGTGGTGAAGGCCGAATTGCCGAAACTTATGCAAGAAGTGGCTTCTTTAGCCGTGCCCCTTTTAGCAGAAGTGGGCAGTGGTGAGAGTTGGGAAAGTGCCCACTAATCCAGTTCAGTAGAAACGAAAAAGTCCCCAAACAAGGGGACTTTTTCGTGGAGATCAAGTTTTGCTTTACTCGCAAGCGCCCGGGACTTCCGGTTCGTATTGGGCCAACAATTCGCCCTTTTCGTTCCAGAACTTCAAGCTCTTTTCATCTTGCGTGGCGTAACGCGTGTCACCCAAAACTTTAAGTAAACGGGTTTCAACCTTCATGGTTTCAGGGTCACACATGCGACGCGTCGTGGCAGCCAATTCAAACGTAAACTTCTTACCATCAACCTTATAAGCCGTATTAAAGAGGTTGCAACCCAAGGTGCCAGCAACTTTATTGTTAGCCAAGAAATCCATGTTGGGGGTTAAATTTTCACAGTCCTCGGCCTTCTTGTCTTTTGGGTCCATGACCAATTGCCAAGACGTGCCTTCTAATTTCGATACGCCCTTACCTTCAGGGCCCTTTTCTCCACAAGCCGTTAATGCCATTGCTGCGATTCCTAATAAAACAACGCAAGATTTTTTCATGATTAAACCTTAAATGGGTGGGTTAATGGGATAGTTGATATCGCTATGCTAACGAATTTTGATAGCTTGTATGCGTGTTCGTCACGAAGTGTTTCAAACTCGTGACTCCACTTGAGGCACATAAAAAAAGGGCTAGGATTTGCGTCCCAGCCCTAACTCTCTCTTCTCTTGTTCCGGAGGACCAGCTATGCTTGTCTCTCACGCTTCTAACTTTAGAGCTTTCCTTTCTGAAATGCAGTGAGTAAATGCATACGGAGGAAACCAAATGTTTCAGAACAAGGGTGTTGCTAACATCTTTTAGTTTATATTTTTAATAAAAACAAAGAGTTAAATTGTTTTCTCAAATACATTTTCCTAACAACTCGCAAAAAACGCTTCTATTTTTTACTAGCTTTACGCGTGAGCATTGAGGCGGCAACGCCTGCGACCATAATGACCAAAATGCCCATGAAGGTCATAAAGCTAATGGGATCACTAAAGAAGATCACGCCCATGAGTTCGGCAATCACGATGGCAGAGAACTGCAAGCAAGATGACAACAACACATTGCCTTGACCAAAGGCAAGCGTAAGCGAGCATTGCGCCAAAGTGGCGCAGACGGCCATACCAATCAAATACCAAATGTTGTCGGCGTTAATCGGAGAAAGACCACCTTCGAAAAGTAAGCAACCCAATAAGCCGTAAAGCGTTCCAAAAACAGTGAAGTAAAAGACGATACGCCAAGAGGGTTCGTTAAGTTGTCCTAACTCTTTAATTTGCCAATAAGCGATGCTTCCCAAAAAGCCGGAGGTCAAGGCTAAGAGTGCACCAAACTCTTGACCGGCGCCTAATGAGGGTTGGAATACAAGGGTGACGCCGATAAAGCCCAAGGCAATGGTTCCCATCAATCCCCATTGAATGGGCTCTTTGCGATAAAGAGACATGATGAAGACAAAGAGGGCCATGAATAAGGGAGAGGTGTAGTTCAAGGTCATTGACGTGCCGATCGGGAGCATGGTCAACGAGACAAACCAAATCGACATGGCAACGGTGCCCACGAAACTACGCTTGAAATGCCCCCAAAGATAAGGCGTCTTAATCGTAAAACCCTTCATGCGGATGAAGGTGTACAAAAGGGCCACGCCGGCAATGGAGCGGTAAAAGATTAATTCAAGAGAGCCAAAGTCTGAGGCCCCCATTTTTACAAAGACTGCCATCAAAGAAAAGAAAAATGAGGCAGAAAGCATCCACAAAGATTTCATTTTTTTAAATTCAAAAGTTAATGCCGTATCTTAACCTTGAGTCTTGACAGATTCAATCCAAAAGGTGAGATAAAAGCACTTTTCAGAACTCCTTGTCTCTTCTGAAAACATTAGGCAATTCCATTAAAATAGTTCAGTTAAACATAGATTTTCGGGAGCTCGCAATGAGTGAAATGAGACCGGTCAGTGAATTGACGTTTGAACAAGCGCTTGCAGAGATGGATGCGATTGTTGAAAAGATGCGCAATAGTGAGTTGACGCTTCAAGAAAGCGTTGTGGCCTATACACGCGGTAAAGAATTGTCAAAGCATTGCGAAACGCTTCTGAGTAAAGCAGAAACAGTTGTTCAAAAGCTCGATGACGATGGTCAATTGAGTGCGTTAGAAGCTGATGATCGTTTCGATGAAGAGGTGCCGTTTTGATGTCTTTTAAAGAGTGGAGCAAAGAGCGCGCAGAGCACTTTGAGTTTTGCGCCATGTCCGCCTTGCCTCCCGAAAACCGTCTTCCTTGGAAACTGAATGAAGCCGTGCGTTATGCCGTTTTAGATGGTGGCAAACGCATTCGTCCGTTGTTGGTCTATGCAACCGGTGAACTGGTCGGTGCCGATCAAAAGGCATTGGATCACATCGCTTTGGCTGTTGAATACATCCACAGTTATTCCTTAGTGCATGATGATATGCCCTGCATGGATAACGATATGTGGCGTCGAGGCAAACTCACGACGCATCGCAAGTACGGCGAAGCGATGGGGATGTTAGCGGGCGATGCACTCCAAGCTCAAGCCTTCTTCGAACTCACTCAAGCTACGGTACCAGCTGAACAAATCAAAGTGTTGGTTCAACTTTTAGCGACCGCTGCGGGCCCGGCCGGTATGTGCGGCGGTCAAGCGGTGGACTTGTTGTCGGTTAACACCAAGCTTGATTTGGATACGCTTACCTTAATGCATCGCATGAAGACGGGAGCCATGATTCGAGCCTCAGCTTTGATGGGGCTTTATGGCGGTCAAACGTTACCGCAACCGCAATTAATTGGCTTGATTACGGCGTACTCTACGGCGATTGGTCTGGCATTCCAAGTGATTGATGATGTTTTGGATGTTACGGCCGATACGAAAGTTTTAGGTAAAACGGCCGGTAAAGATGCAGCTAACGATAAGCCCACCTACGTTTCTTTATTGGGCGTGGACAAGGCTCGCGAAATGGCTCAAGCCCAATTAAAAGATGCGCTTGATGCGTTGGATGCTATTGATGCATTACCGGGTATGACCGGTAAAACGCTTCGTTTGCGTGAGATTGCCCAATACATCATGAATCGAGATCACTAGGGGGATCGTATGGGATTATTGGATAAGATCAATTCACCCGAAGACCTCAAACGTCTGATTCCTGAGATGTTGCCGACGGTTGCACAAGGTTTGCGAGACAAGATGGTTGAGACCGTTTCTAAAACGGGTGGGCACTTAGCCAGTTCTTTAGGCGCCGTGGATTTAACCGTGGCGTTGCATTACGTTTTCGATTCGCCAAAGGACAAAATCATTTTTGACGTGGGCCATCAAGCCTATGCGCACAAAATGCTTACGGGGCGAAAAGATCGTTTTGATACCTTGCGTCAATTTAAGGGGCTTTCGGGCTTCCCCAAGCGTTGCGAAAGTGAGCACGATGCTTTTGGCACGGCTCATAGCTCAACATCCATTTCGGCTGCGCTCGGCATGGCCGTGGCTGCCCAGCTCAATGGTGATAAAGAGTCTTGGCACATCGCCGTGATCGGTGACGGTGCTTTAACGGGCGGTATGGCCATTGAAGCATTAAACGACGCCGGTACCTATAAAGACGGGTTGCGTTTACTTATCATTGTCAACGACAACGATTGTTCCATTTCACCCTCCGTTGGTGCATTAAATCATCATTTAGCCAAGCTTGTATCGGGTTCAACGTTCTCTCATGCGAGAGACTTCTCTAAGCGTGCCCTAAAGCCCGTTCCGAAGCTTTGGAATCTCTTTAAGAGTATGGAGCAACGCACGGTTAATTTTGTTGCTCCACATTCAACGCTTTTTTCGGCTTATGACTTGAATTACTATGGTCCTGTGGACGGTCATGACATTGAGACGTTGGTGACGGTGTTGCAAAACATTAAGCAACTCCAGGGCCCCATGGTCTTGCATATCTCCACCAAAAAGGGCAAAGGCTATAAGCTGGCCGAAGACAACCCGACGCTCTATCACGGAGTGGGGCCTTTTGATCCGGATGAAGGCATTATTGAAAAGGCTCCTGACGCACAACACCCGACCTACACGGAAGTTTTCTCAAAGTGGGTCTGTGATATGGCCGAAAGCGATCCGAAACTTTATGCCATTACGCCTGCTATGCGTGAGGGTTCTGGTCTTGTCGAATTTGAAAAGCGTTTCCCGACACGCTACCGAGATGTGGCGATTGCCGAGCAACATGCGGTGACCTATGCCGCTGGTCTTGCGACCAATGGTATTAAGCCTGTTGTGGCGATTTACTCCTCTTTTGCTCAACGTGCGTATGATCAAATTTTGCACGATGTTGCGATTCAAAAGCTTCCTGTGATGTTTGCCATTGACCGAGGCGGTTTAGTGGGCGCAGACGGTGAAACGCACCAAGGGATGTTTGATATTGCGTTCTTGCGAAGCATTCCGAATATGACGGTGATGACGCCTTCTAACGAAGATGAATGCCGAAAGATGTTAACAACGGCTTATCGGATGGAAACGCCAGCGGCTGTTCGCTATCCGCGAGGAAAGGGGCCGGGAGTGGTTCAAGAGGACACCTTAGAAACCCTTGAAGTGGGCAAGGCCAAGGTTCTTCGTGAGTGCACGGTTGATCGTCAACGTATTGCCATTTTAGGCTTTGGTTTAATGGTTGAACGGATGCGACGCGTTGCTGAAAAACTTGATGCAACGCTAGTCGATATGCGTTTTGTTAAACCGTTGGATAAAGATTTGGTGATTGAGATTGCCAAAACCCACGATTTGATTGTTACCGCCGAAGACGGTGTGGTGATGGGGGGCGCCGGTAGCGCTGTGCTTGAAGTCATCAGCGAAGCGGGTTTGTCTTGTGAAACGTTGCTGTTAGGTATTGGTGATCACTTTGTGGGTCAAGGGACGCTTGAAGAGTTAATGCAGGACAATCGATTGGATGAATTAAGCGTCATCGAACGTATTCAAGAAAGGTTACTTCATGCAAAGTAATGTGAATTTAAAGCCCTTTAATACGATGGGGGTTGAGGCAACGGCGCGCTTCATGACAACGGCAGAGGATGTTGAATCCTTAAAAAATGCCATTGCCTTTGCTAAAGCCGAAAATCTCCCTATTTTTATTTTGGGCGAAGGTGCGAACTTGTTGATTGCAACGCGCATGCTTAACCGTGTTGTTATCAAAATGGCGATTAAAGGTTTTGAAGTTGTCGGTGAATCTACAACACACACCTTTATTGAAGTGGGCGCTGGTGAAAATTGGCATGAAACCGTGCGCAAAACCATTACTCAAGGTTGGGCTGGTCTTGAAAATTTGGCATTGATTCCGAGTAGTGTCGGCGCAAGTGTTGTCCAAAATATTGGAGCTTACGGCAGCGAAGTCTCTCAGTTTGTGAAAGAAGTGTTGGTTTACGATCCAGCAACGGACGAAACGATGACGTTAAAACACGACGAATGTGACTTCAGTTATCGTCATAGCATTTTTAAGACACATAAAGCCAAGGATTGGATTGTCTTGTCCGTCACTTTTGCCTTGCCTAAAGAGTGGCAACCGAACTTAAGCTATAAGGAATTGACCAAGCGTTTTGAGAACGTAACGCCAACCGCGTTTGAAATCTTTGATGCGGTGGTGGATATCCGCTCTAAGCGCCTTCCGGATCCGAAAGACTTGGGAAGTGCTGGGTCTTTCTTTAAAAATCCGATGGTCACGCGTGAGGTCTTTTCCAAACTCTTAGATGAATTCCCGAGCATTGTTCACTACCCGATGGGCAATGGCATGGAAAAGCTTGCTGCCGGTTGGTTAATTGATCAAGCAGGTTTCCGTGGCAAACGTGAAGGCGATGCCGGCACCTACGAAAAACAAGCCTTGGTGTTGGTGAATCATGGGGACGCAACGGGGCAAGAGCTGTGGTTATACAGTCAACGCATCGAACGTGGCGTCTTTGCACAGTTTGGTGTGCACTTGGAACCGGAACCCGTGGTTTTATTTGACTAGAAAAAAACAAAAAGGAGATCGTTTAAAAACGGTCTCTTTTGCATTGATGTCTAGATTTCTTAAGTGAATTACCCTCAAGTGAACTCGAGGGCTTCATGGGACCTGACTGAATCGGTATGATTCAACCCTTTGGGGCAGAAATATAGATACAGTAAAAAAAGTGCCCGGTGATTCTGAATCAACCGGGCAAATAGCATTATTACGGAGTAGTAATTATGGATATATTAGTTGTCTAGTTTTTGCTTAGACAATGATATTCATGATGATCATGGCGATCATAGCGTTCAGGACGGAAATGCTCATCAAGAACGGGATGCGAGAGCCACGCGTACCCACAACACCCAAGCAACGACCCATGTATTGCAATTGAGAACCCATCAAAACGATTGCAGGGCAAAGAATGGCAATATCTTGAGTGGAAATAGAGCCTTGGTCAATCAATGCGGCTGCAACACCGACACCACCACCGATGGACATCCAACCAGCGATTAAAACAGTGGCAGCTTCACCAGGTAAGCCGAAGAGCATCATGAACGGGGAGAACACATCACCAATAATCGGCAAAAGACCAGAGATATTTAAGAGACGAATAAGCACGAAAGCCATCAAAACGTTAGGAATTGTGGAGTGCGTACAAATGTTCCAACCTTGGACTGCGCCCTTGACGAATACGTCAGTAACCATCATCTTAGAATTTGCATTAGACATTTTAAATTCCTCCTGGTCTATTAAGCGTTCTTTTTACGTTGGAGCATGAAAACAAAGCGTGCGACGTTAGCGCCGAAGAACTTCATCAAGAAAGTGACGACTAAGCAAGCACCGAGCGTAACAGGAACTGATTCACCGTTGGCGCCCGTGAGGCTCAAAAGTACAAGACCAGAACCCATGAAGTTAGCAAGCGTAGCGTCCCCCGACAGTTGAAGCATGGCAAAGGTGTCGGCTTCATCTTCCGTGATTTCACCAGAATCCTTCAATTGACGAGTCATTGCTGCGCCACCGTCAGTGGTTTGCAAGGAGGAGATGAATGCAAGACAACACGTGCCAGGGATACCAACGACAGGGCGGAGAATCGGAGTCAATAGTTGGCGAGCAGCATCCAAAGCACCATAGTGTTCAAGAACGGTGATAGATGCTAAAGCGAACATAACCGTTGGGGTTAACGTGATGGCGAAGATAAAACCGTCCAAAGCGCCGAAACCACCTTTACCACGGAAAGTTGTCATTGCGGTAGAGAGTGTTTCACCGTTTAAAGAAACGGAAGCAGCCATCTTACCGAAGGAGCCATTCAATGTGGCAAAGTCAAAAATGCCATACCATGCACCCGTACCAGTAAGCGTACCGGAGAAGAAAACGCAAGCGAAGATCAAGGCGATATAGGCGCCAATTCCAACCTTTGTAATGGGTATCTGAAAAGTGGACCTCCAGGAATCATTTAGGAGAAAATGATGT
>CABSHY010000032.1 GCA_902477615.1 uncultured Sutterella sp. | reverse complement strand
TGCGCATTGACGAAAAGAGTGCCGGTCGTTACCGATGAAAATTTTTGAGAAAAACTTCGATTTTTTCTAATTTTCATCGGTAACGACCGGCACTCTTTTCGTCAATGCGCACGTGATTTCCGCAGCAATGGTTCCGGCTCTTGCAGCCAAGTCTTCGACATGAATATGCTCGCCCCAGAGCTCAACATCACTGCCAACCTTCGCTTCGGGGATGTCTGTTACATCAATGGTCATCACATCCATGGCGATATTACCCACAATGGGAGCAAACTGACCTTCGACCCAAACCGGCGTGCCTTGAGTCGTGCCTCTCATGTAGCCATCGGCAAATCCACAGGCAACCACAGCAATACGACTTTCGCGTTGAGCAATAAAACGACTGAATAGCCTACTGCTTCACCCGGAGCGATCGTTTGGATGGCCAAAATTTTAGAACTCAATGTCATGGCCGGTTTTATGTCCAAAGAGTCACTCGAGACGCCCGGCTCTGGACTGATCCCATAAAGACTAATACCGGCTCGGCATCGCCCCCGCACTCGGGTAACCACAACAATGCAGCGGAATTTGCAAAACACGCCCCTTCTTTTCTAGAAGCAATTTCACCCAAGCGTTGCATTTGCTCCTTGACGGATACCGGGCCACCATAGTCAAACTTGGGACAAGAATTGGCAAAATGCGTGACGACCCCCATGACTTTCACGCCTTCAATGGACTGAAGCTTTTGTCGAACTTGCGGCTCCTCTTCGGGTAAGAAGCCGAAGCGATTCATTCCAGAATTGATTTTGATATGAACTTTTAACTCTTTAAATGGAGCCTTTTGTTCCAAGATGGCCAAAGATTCTTCGTTATGGATAACAACTTCTGCATCAAGTTTTTCAATGACAGCCAAACCCTCCTCATCGAAAAATCCTTGAAGTAGTAGGATCGGTTTTGTCCAACCGGCGCGACGCGCTCTCTCAATATCAACAATATCAATAATGGCCAAACCGTCTGCTTCTGAAAAGGCCCCAATCACCCGCTCTAACCCGTGACCATAAGCATCGGCCTTTGCCACCGCCCAAAGAAAACGGCCGTTAGCCAACTCTTTCATCTTGGCGACGTTATGACGAAGACTATTCATATGAATTGTTGCTTTGATTGGTCGAAACATTCACGGCTCCACAAAAAATTTCATCCCGATCGAAAATGATAAAACAACGATTCTTTGCTGAAATATGGACGACGCTTATATTTGAAACGAACCTAAAGAGTATCAACTATTTTTCTCTCAAACTTTTGAAAATTCTCTGCGCAAAAAATTATCACCCCAGCAATCACTTGACTAACCAGGGTTCGAATCCCTCCTTCTCCGCCACATAGTCTTGCCAATACTTTTCTTTCAGTCATATCTGATAAAAATACAATTTATACAAATTCTTTCAGGTATAACTGACAAAAATGAATATTCATGATTTTATTCAGATATAATCGAAAAAAAATAAGAGGGGTTAAGATGATCAAACGTGAAAGCTATATGCGACAAATCCGACCTTTTTTTAACCAAGAGGTCATCAAAGTTCTCACCGGCATTCGTCGATGTGGGAAATCAGTCATGTTGCAACTCATTCAAGAAGAGTTACTTGCGACGGAGGTGACTCCCGAACAGATTATTCATTTAAATTTTGAAAGTTTTCAAAATGCGCCTTTGAAAAATGCGAAAGCGCTCTATGACGAAATCATTAAGAGAAAACAACAAATCAATGGAAAAATCTACTTGTTCTTTGATGAGATTCAAGAAGTCATCGATTGGGAGCAATGCATCAATTCTCTCAGAGTCGACATTGACTGCGATATCTATGTCACAGGATCCAATGCGAAACTTTTATCCGGTGAGCTCGCTACACACTTATCCGGCCGTTACGTGGAGTTTGAAATTACTCCCTTCTCTTTTGCAGAATTCTGTGAACTTTATCGCACTATTAATAGTGATGCCGATAACCGAGAGTGTTTTAAACAATATTTAATTTTTGGTGGAATGCCTTACTTAAGCAACCTCCGCTATCAACCTGAAGCCGTTCACTTATATCTCAATGATCTGTACACAACGGTTGAACTTAAAGACATTGTAAAGCGCAAAAAAATCCGAGATGTTGATTTATTGGAACGAATTTTTGCGTATATGACTAGCAATATTGGGAACATCTTTTCTGCCAATACAGTCTCAAAATATCTAAAAAATGAGAAACGAACTGTTGGCGTGGAGACGATATTTAATTACATCAAAGCTGGTATGGATGCTTATTTGTTTTACCAAGTCAAGCGCAATGATTTACAAGGTAAAAAATTGCTGACGGTTAACGAAAAATATTATTTGGCTGACCACGGTATTCGCGAAGCCGTCTTTGGCGGCAACCTTCGGGACTTGAACCTCATCTTGGAAAACATCGTCTATATGGAGTTGCGTCGTCGCGGTTATAGGATCACTGTCGGTAAGGTCGGAGACAAGGAAATTGACTTTGTTTGCGATAAGCAAAATGAGCGCATTTACATTCAAGTTGCCTACTTACTTGCTTCTGATGATACGATTAATCGCGAGTTTGGTGTTTACGAAGCCATCAAAGATAATTATCCAAAATTGGTCGTCACGCTCGATGATTTTGACATGAGTCGAAACGGCATCAAACATATGAATATCAGAGATTTCTTACTGCAACCGAATTGGCAGTGAGAGGCAATAAGATTCTCTTAGACAAACTTGAAAAATAATAAAAAGTCTTATAAAATGCGTGTTCTTATTTGAGTGCAAACTCAAAAGTGCGGAGAAGTGGCCGAGAGGCTGAAGGCACACCCCTGCTAAGGGTGCAAGCTCGCTAAAACGGGCTTCGAGGGTTCGAATCCCTCCTTCTCCGCCACAAAATTTTTAGGGCTTCCTTCGGGAAGCCCTATTTTCGTTGTATTCCCAGAAATGTTCATCGATCAAGCACCTGCCATTTTCAATAGGTAAACGCAATCTCAATCTGCACTGCGATTGAATTTGGCAACAATCTGCCTTGAATCAGCAAACGACAACGTTCTTTCCCATTTATCATGATTTTTAGAAGAGCCGTTGGCCATGTCTAAAGTCTTGAAATTCGGAGAATGCAATGCTAGACAAATCCGTATCTCGCGATAAGCAAATTAAGGGTTTGAATCGTAGAGAGTTCCTGACGGCCACGTTAGGCATGACTCTTACCTCCTTGCCGTTAACCCAAGCATTCACCGCTGACGCTACCTCTGAGTCAACGGTTTATCAAACAACCAAACTCTCAGCAGACGGGTTAGTTGAATCTGTTGCAGCCGTTAAAAATTTGCTCACCGGTCACATTGCCGTGAAGTTACATACGGGCGAGGCCAATGGTCCCAATATTCTTCCAAGGGACTGGGTTAAAGCGGTGCTAGAAACTCTTCCCAATTCAACAATTGTTGAAACGAATACTCTTTACGGTGGAGACCGTTCAAACACACGTACTCATCGCCAGACACTCAAAATCAACGGTTGGGATTTCTCGCCAGTGGACATTTTGGATGAAGATGGTGGCGTAGATTGGTCCGTCAATAATGGCATGCATTTGAAATCCATTAATATCGGCAGTCACCTCGAGAACTACGACTCTATGCTCGTCTTCACTCACTTCAAAGGGCATGCAATGGCTGGTTTTGGAGGTTCCCTCAAAAACATCGCGATTGGTTGTGCAACCGGACGCGTAGGTAAAGAGCAAATTCATAGGGGTTGGGGAACCGGTGAAACGTTTCTTGAACGCATGACAGATGCAGGCAAGGCCATTGTCGATCACTTTAACGGAAAAATCGTCTACGTCAATGTGCTTCGTAACATGTCAGTCGACTGTGATTGTGCCGGTACGTCTGCAGCAACACCCGTTGCTCGAGATTTAGGAATTTTGGCTTCAACGGACATATTGGCCATTGATCAGGCTTCTTTAGATTGGGTAAAAACGCTTCCTGAAAATGAACGCCAACCTCTTGAAGAGCGTATAGCTTCACGTCAAGGATTAAGACAAATATCCGCGATGACTGAACTTAAAATGGGCAATCCCAAATATCGACTTGTTTCGTTAGACTAGTTACTCAAAGAATTTTGCTAGCTTTGGCGGGGGCGCATGGAGTCGAACCAAGGTATACCGGTTCAGAGCCGGTCGCACTATCCGTTGTGCTACGCCCCTAGCGAAAATGTTTAAGCAACAGAATGCGGCTTGGAGAGCTGAAATTTTAGCTCGCTTTTTTTCTTTTGTTCAGTCGATTTCTACTTCAAATTAATTAAATTCGAACTGATAAAGCACATCTAACGCTTGGTCAACACCCGAAACCACTTCAAGATAAAGTTTCGGAATCACTTGATAGCGCAAAGTGAGCGTAGAAAGCGAATCAAACAATCCCACGCCGTACTTCACTTTCAAGCCTGGCAACACGTATCCGCTCACAATCAATTGTGACGAGTCTCCCACGCCTTCGGTATCCAATTGCAAATCTTCGATGCCGACCACTTCGCCAATAGCCCCCAAGACTTGATTGCCTTGATTAATACCGAGGCCCAGTAACGCCGCAGTAATTCGGCCGTCATTGTTGCCCGCTGCTTCTAGCCCTTCTCCACTTAATAGATAACTAAAAGCTTGTCCTTGCGACATCGCAGGATCTGAAAAGATGCTCACTTTGGGCTCTTTTACCGTTCCTTCAACACGAATCCCCACAGTCACGTTATCGGCCGTCTTTTCCGGACTGCGGATGGCCTCAATGGCTAACTGAGGGTTATCAACACTATTGATAAAAGTGACCGTTCCTTTTCGAACATCCAATGCTTGGCCGTAAGCTCTAAACGTTCCTTTGGGCACATGAATCTGGCCATTTAAACCCAATCTGTTTTGGTCTTGCACCACTTGCAACCGCCCCGTCAAACTTGCATTGAGTCCCATGGCACTGACTTCTACATCGTCACCGATTTCGATAAATAAGTTACTCTTTAAAGGAAGGGTTCGAGTATTTTTGACTGATTGTTGAGGTAAATCCAAACGCACAACATCGTCAGAAACCTTCACCACTTGTTCGGGCAATTCTTTAACTTTGATTCGTGCCCAAGGTACACGAACAACGCCATCAAGCGTCAAAGCGTTAGGAGAAATCTTGCACGTGACATTGGTTCCTAAATCCAACACGGCCATTGGCGAAACCATCACTTGAATACGATCACTCGTTAAGCGGAGTTGGGCATTGACGTCTTGCAATCCGTTCCAACGAGCCTCACCCACTAAACGCATATCCCCCTTTTGGGTTTTCAATTCCGCCGTCAAATCCGATTGATTCCCGTTAAAGTTCATCGATAATTGACTGGGCTGCATTTCAAAGGGGAAAGAGACGCTATCGACCTTAAATTGAGAAATATTCAACACCCCGTACAATCGAGGATCCGTCAGCGTTCCTCCTAAGGTCAAATGGGCTTTCATTTGTCCATTTACGTGTTCTTCGGGTGGCAAGAAACTTTCAAGCCATCTCATCGCTACCTCATCAACCGTCACCTCACCGGATAAGGCTCGAGTGTGTTCTGGGTCTTTAATGCGCGCATTAAGATTAATGGAACCGTTGCGCTTTAATTGCATCAATGCTTTAACATCAAATTCATTTTCAGCTAAAGCTGCATCCATTCTGACCTGATCCATTTCGATGGGTTTTGCGTTCTCGGTTGTCGGCAACAGCACCGCCAATTGTTTTGCCGTCAAATTTACGTTTCCTTGAGGCATCCCTTTAAATTGACGAGGAACCATCACTTTGGCTTCGGCATTGAGAATGCCATTGAGCTCAAGCGGTGCTTGAGTCAAACCATTCAAAGTTTTCAAATTAAAATCGGCAAGCGTCACGTTCACAGGAAACGCTTGCGCTCCATCCAAATACGCGGTTGTTTCTTTTGACAGGCAAAGACGAGCGCTCTTATATCCCCAACATTGAGGTTGAAGAGTCAACTGTGATTGCGGCAATTTCCATGTAAATTGAGTCGGTGCCAAAAGTTGCAACCTTTCGCGATTGGCATCAATACGAGACTTTTCGATATTGACCGTCCACTCTGAAAGGGCACGATCATAGTGACCGACAAGGGTGGCTTGCGTAGCGATTGGGTCTCCCTTGCCATCAATCGTTATTCGATGCGATTTTTCATCACCCGCAATTCGCACTTTGCCCTGACTTAAAGTCGCCCCTGAACTCTTTAACCCAAGAATTTCAACTGTTCCTTCACCCGTTAACAGCGAAGGATTGCTTGCGTGTCCATCAAATCGAACCTTTTTTAATGCCACTCCTGGCATCTTTAAATTTTTTGCCTCTAACCACGTTTGAACGACTGGTTGAGAGTCGTTACCCACCATCGTGACTCGACCTTGGAGTTGCCCCTGCCACTGAGGCATAAGAACGGATAAATTCGGTGCTTTTAAAAGCGCCTCCAAAGCCACTCGCGGGGCGGTTTTATTGGGATTGACACGACCGTTCATCGTGAGACAATTCTCTCCAACTGAGAACTTTAAATTGTCTGCCGAAATCCAACCGTCTGAGTTCGCCTTTGCGCCCCCCGTTAAACTCACCTTTGCCTTATTTAAAAGCCCTTGATAGTTGATGTCACCCAAAACACCCGACCATTGTTCCCCTTGAAGTTCTCCCGAAACTTGAAACTCGCCCGATAAACGCAAACGTGCGTCAGGAATTAAAGTTTCAGAGGCAATATCGTCCGTTTGAATATGGAAATTTCCCTTTGTACCTTCGGAGAAATTCATCACGCCCTCACCTGAAACGGTCTTTACTGACAATAGAGGCGACGTCGTTAAAGTTTCACCTGAAATAGGCGTCTTCAAATTTACCGAATTTGCAACAAAAGACGACAAATCAACATTTAAATCTTTTAACTGTCGCCAATTGACCTTATAAGCGATATTTTTAACTTCAAGAGTTACTTGAGCATTTTGGTAGCGAAAATCTTCCAATTGAGCCGAAAAAAGGTTTCCCGAGACAGCTTTGACACTGATTTCCGGAACGAAATGCTTTGCGATTTCAACGCACACTCTAAGCCCTGGCGTTGTTGTCATCAATAACCCCAACAAAAGCACCATCAATACAAAAAGTGCCATTAAGCCTAAAGTGAAGCGTTTAAATCTTTGCATTACAACTCCGGCCCTAAACCAATATAAAACTGCCAATTGTTGGGAGCGCCACTGCCAACCGGTCGAGCGATATCCAATTTAATCGGCCCCAAAGGCGACTCCCATCGCACGCCCAAACCGGCCCCTTTTTTCACCTTGAAGTCTTGCCAACGGTCAACCGCATCACCGAAATCCATAAAGGCTGCCGCCCACCATTTGCCCGTTACTTTAAATTGATACTCAACACTGCCCGTAAAAAGTTTCGTTGCGCCGGTCAAGTCCCCATTTTCATCACGAGGTGAAATGGACTCGTAGTCATAACCACGAAGGCTTCGATCGCCACCTGCAAAATAACGCAAATCAGGGGGAACGTTCTTAAAGTCATTCGTTTCAATCCAACCGGCGTGAGAACGAAGAACAAAACGATGACGTTCGGCAAAAGTACGAATCAACGTGTGTTGCATCTCCAGCGCAACAAAATCAGCATCCGACCCCCACAAAGAATCCGACCACTGGATGGTATAGCGTTGAGAGTCCCCCCATCGTGGCATCAAGCCTCCGCGAGAACGTGTTTTTGAAAGCGTTGCTCCTGGATAAAGAAGCATGGTGTTTTGACTTTGTTTGCCTTGCGTAAAACTGTCCAGTTTCCACGTTAAATGCAATGCCTTTAACCACCCGTCATACGGCTCCCAATAGCGAGAGGCCATTAAAGTTGCCGCATCAGACTCGGTATCATTCAAGTTTTTTCGTTTGTAGCCACCTTGAAAAAGGTAATAGTGCTCAAGCGGACTATCCATTAACGGTAATTTATAAGTGGAGTCCAACGTTTGCTCGTAGCGCGAAACCTCCGAACCGATTTCTAAACTGTGCCCTCTGTCGTTGAGCCACGGTTTCGTCCATTTCACTTTTCCGCGTGGACCCACGTTGGTGGAATACCCCAAACCCGTTTCAACAGAATTTCCCTTTCTGGGCGTCAGCATGGCCACAATCGGCACATTTTTATCAGGATCCTCACGACCAGCCTCAATATCCGGCGTTAACAAAATCGACTGAAACCATTGCGTTTTTGAAAGGCGCTCGTTTAACTGCGCTAAGGCAGTAGCATCGTAATAATCCCCTTCTTTAAAAGGAACGATGTTTTGAAGAATGGTAGGACGAATTTGAGAGTCTACAAATTGCACACTACCAAAACGATAACGCTCACCCGTGTCAAAAATTAAATCCCAATAGGCTTTGTGTTCAGTGACATTGACACCCAATTGTTTCTTGACAAAGTCTGCATCAAAGTAACCGCGCTGTGCACTTAACGATTGCAAGTCACTTTTAAAATCTTCGTACTGACCTTGATTTAAAGCTCCCCCTAAATTGGGGCGTTGTTCCAAAAGATTCGCAAAAAACGAATCCTCCTTTCCGTTACCTAAAAGAACAACGTTCGTTGCTGCCAATCGTACAGCTTCGCCTGGCTCAACATTGACGTCAAGAATGGCGTCTTTACCTTTGTCTTTCCATTGATACTGAATTTTGGGTTCATAGTGGCCGAGCGCTTCAAGGGCGCTACGAACGGCCTCATTGACTTGAGCTCGATAAAGTCGAGGCGATGAAATATTGGAATGATCAATTGAGACCAATTGCGCTTCAACGTTTTCTTTGAGAGCACCATCAAGCCCCTGAAGCTTTACTTCAAAAGCTTCAAGCGACAAAGGCAATGTTGCCAAACAACATACCCCAATCGTACGCACAAATAAAGATGACACGCTGGTTTCCAATCATCAGCAAATAAGACTGATTGTATCGCGTTGAGCTTGATTATCTGTTTCAGACATATTTCTATTCTTTACTGGGTTTTATGCCACATGAGCAGCAATTGGATAAAA
The DNA here is from genome assembly GCA_902477615.1 of uncultured Sutterella sp. Lineage (GTDB taxonomy): Bacteria > Pseudomonadota > Gammaproteobacteria > Burkholderiales > Burkholderiaceae_F > Aphodousia. Next base: position 746 of record CABSHY010000032.1, on the reverse strand, counting down.
CCCCTAAAAACAACTACTTAAAATTAGATTTTTCACCTAAAGAAAATTATTTAGATACATTACTTCTTTCAAAAAATCTGAGTAAACCCCCTTACGTCACTTTAGCGTTGTCAGCTCAAAATTATCGGAATCAAAAATAAAAAAGGGGTAAAACCATGTCAACTCAATGCTATCCGCAGACCACACCAAAGTGGTCCACTATCGCCACACAACCAGCAAGCGATATCATTCCGTTGATTCTTAAAATTGCAGCCACGCCCGATGTGATTTCGTTTGCGGGCGGCCTTCCGTCTCCGGATGGTTTTCCGATTAAAGAACTCGCACAAGCCTGCCAAACGGTTTTAGAGCGTGACGGTAAGCGTGCCCTTCAATATTCTACGATTCGTGGTGAAAAGGAACTTCGCGAAGAAATCGCTCGTCGCGAAACGCAAAAAGGCATCCCCACCACCGCCGATGAAGTTCAAATTGTCTCTGGCTCCCAACAAGCCTTGGACATGATTGCTCGTCTTTTCATCAACCCCGGTGACAAAGTCTTGGTTGAAAGCCCGACTTATATGGGCGCATTGCAAGCCTTCGATCTTTGCCAACCTACTTACGTTGAACTCGACTGCGATGAAAATGGCTTGAATCCGGCTGCTTTCGGTGAAGAGTGCCGAGGGGCAAAATTTGCTTACCTCATCCCCACTTGTGCCAATCCGACGGGTTTGACGATCTCAACCGAACGTCGTGAACTCTTGGCTCAAAAA
>CABSHY010000031.1 GCA_902477615.1 uncultured Sutterella sp. | reverse complement strand
TACGGATATTCTTTGGGCTGCTGTGTCCCATTGCGAACACCGCCGCTCCCCTTCGGACGGTGACGAATTAGTTATCGAAATGGGACACAGCAGCCCAAAGAATATCCGTACCTTGCATAAAGTCCTTAATCTTCATGGCTTCATGAGGATTATGAGAACCCAATTGGTTAGCCACGAAAATCATGGCAACCGGAATACCGTTATTACCTAAAACGGCAGAGTCATGACCGGCGCCAGAAGCCAACTTCAAGCAGGGAATGCCTTCGATTTGGGCGCTTTGTTCAAGCGTAGCGCTCAATTGGGCATCAACACCGGAGGGCTTCGTGATCAATTGAGCATCAAACTCAACCTTCACGCCACGTTCTTCGGCGACTTCTTGAGCGGTCTTCACCAAAAGTTCATGGAAGCGTTGAGCCGTCTCGGCGCTCAAACTGCGAATGTCCAAGGAGAACGTCACTTCACCCGGAATCACGGAAATAGCGGCGCTAGAAGCCATCTTCAAAACACCCACCGTAAAGACCAAGTCTTCACCCATCACCAACCACTTATCCCAAGCGCGATCCATGCGTTGCATGAGGTCTGTGAAGGCCATCAAAGCGTCATGACGATAGGGCTTATCAGTAGCGCCAGAGTGAGCAGCTTCACCCAAAATGCGAACAGCCTTATGACGGATGTTGCCGCGAATACCCGTCACAACACCGGCGCGAGCTTCGGCTTGAGCATCCAACGTGGGGCCTTGTTCAATGTGCAATTCCACGAATGCGGCAATCTTCTTAACGTCAACCAAGGGTTGACCGCCCGTCACGTCAGCCAAATCAACACCCACGGCCTTCATGGATTCGCCCAACGTGCAAGAGCCGTCACGGTGCTTGAGGTTTAAGTCTTTTTCGGTTAATTGACCGAACATACCCAAAGAGCCCATGTAGGCCTTACCGAAGAACGAACTTTCTTCACCGCGCATCATCAAAACGGTGTAATCGCGCGTCGGTTGGTATTGCGTTTGACGCATCCACCAAGCCACGGTCAAAGCAGCCGTCACACCGGCCAAACCGTCATAGTTACCGCCTTGGGGAACGCTATCGACGTGAGAGCCGGAAACAAAAGCCGGCAAAGAACGATCCTTACCCGGCAACGTCATCCAAACGTTAGCGGCACGGTCGGTCGTAATCTCTAAATTGAGTTCTTCACCAATCTTCTTTAAGTACTCAAGAACTTGCGTTTCTTTTTCAGAGTAACCTTGACGAGAGACGCCTTGAACATCACGGCTCATCTCACGAATATCGTCAAAAATTTTTTCGGCAAAGGCTGCGCCCTTTAATTGCAAATCAGACACGATCTACACTCCATTCGAGAAGAGAATTAAAACAGATTCATTTTATTGATATGAAAAAGTGTTTTTTCTTCAAATTGTTGTTTTGTCACTGTCTTCTTGATCAATTCTCTTTATTTCTTGCGTCCAATCAAACGCCTGTCAAAATTTACATTAGGACGAGAAAATCAGAATTGCGCTCGCCATCTCACTGAAAACTCGCCATTTTTTTTATTAATTTCCAATTTTTTTAATGAAAAGCCTGAAAATACGGCATCTTTTACAAAATTCTAGGGGTTTACCTGCGTACGAAAAATATCTTAGGTGTTTAAGATTAAGGAGGAAAAAAATCATAAGCCCTCAAAGAAGGGTGATTTCTTCTACATATTGTTAACTTTATTAGGAATGTTCCTATGTCTTTGCTTGAATGGTTAGCGATTGCCGTCATTTTCGTTACGGTTTACGCTTTGATCAAACGTTTCGAAACGCGTTTGGTTCTTTTCACGTCCGGCTTCTTCTTATGCTTGGTCGCAATGGAACCGCTCACGGCTCTTAACTCGTTTGCTTCCTCCATGACCAAGGGTTCCTTGATCATGGCTATCTGTTCTTCGATGGGTTTTGCTTACATCGCAAAGTTCACGAACTCTGACCGCAGTTTGGTTCACTACCTCGCCGCCCCGATCCGTGGCTTGGGTGTGTTCTTGGTTCCGGTTTGCACGGCTTTGACGTTCGTTATTAACATCGCCATCCCGTCTGCTGCTGGTTGTGCTGCTGCTGTGGGTTCCACGTTGATTCCTGTGATGTTGCGCGCCGGTATTAAGCCCGCTATGGCTGCTGCTGCCGTTATGGGTGGTACGATCGGTTCTTACTTCTCTCCGGGTACGTCTCACAACGCTTACGTTGCTAACATGGCTCACATGGAAGTGATGGACTTCATCGCTTACCACTCCACGTGGTCTCTCATGTGCGGTGTCTTCTTGGTTGTTGGTCTTTTGATCGTTGCTCTCGTTTTGGGCGACCACAAGGGTGATAAGGAAGCCGTTGCTAACGTTAAGGAAGTCAAGGATGACTTCAAGCCCAATCCCATTATGGCTATCATGACGTTGGTTCCGATCGTTATCCTCGTTGTTGGTAACGTTTGGGTCCCGGCTATCAAGATGGGCGTGGCACAAGCCATGGTCGTCGGTGCTGTTATCACGTTGCTCTTTAGCTACGCTTTCAACCGCACGAACCCGCAAGACTTCTCCAAGCAATTCTTTAACGGCTTGGGTCAAGGTTACGCTGAAGTGATGGGTATCATCATCGCTGCCGGTGTGTTTGCTGCTGGCTTGAAGGCCTCCGGCTTGATCGACACGTTCGTCGAAGTCTTGAAGAACTCTAACGACATCGCTCGTTGGGGTGGTTCCTTGGGTCCGTGGTTGATGGGTACGATTACGGGTTCTGGTGACGCTGCTACGATGGCCTTTAACGAAGCCGTTACGCCGCACGCTCCTGAATTCGGTATGGAAATCCACTCCTTGGGCGCCTTGGCCTTCTTGACGGGTGCCTTGGGTCGTACGATGTCCCCGATCGCTGGCGCAATGGTTGTTGTGTCCGGTATCGCTATGGTTAGCCCGATGGAAGTCGCTAAGCGCACGGCAGTTCCGGTGACGGCCGCTGTGTTTGCTTTGGCAATCTTGATGGTGTAATACCTGATTCGCCTCATTAATACTTAATGAGACATAAGGCTGGTGAGTTTCTCATCAGCCTTTTTTTGATTAAAACTAATCTTCTGTTACAGACTTACATCTCTTGAATCAACCGATAGATAATCAGCCGTTACAATAGATAGTTGGAAGTAAGTTTTTTAACGCAGTCATGCGTTATTAAAAATTAAACCCCATTCAATGGGAAAGCCTATTGGGCTTAGATTTCAAAACGAGGTGTAAACCTCATTTGTCTCAGTTGAGACATCGTTATCGGAGTGTTAATTATGAATGAACAATTAAAGTCTAAGATCGAACAAGTCATCCCGCAATTGACGGTTGTTCGTCGCGACTTACACAAGCATCCGGAATCTGCTTGGACGGAATTCCGTACGGCTTCCATGGCCATCAAGAAGATGCAAGAACTTGGCTACACCATCACCATGGGTGATAAGGCTGTTTGCCGTGAAGCCATGATGGGCGTTCCTTCTGCTGACGCACTCCGCGCCCACATGGAACGTGCTATCGCTCAAGGCGCTGATCCTGAACTCGTCGCCAAGATGGAAGGCGGTTTGACGGGCTTCTGGGCTGACATGGACTTCGGTGGCGAAGGCCCCTTCTTGGCCGTTCGTTTTGACATGGACTGCAACGACGTTTCCGAATGCGCTGACGCCGATCACCGCCCCAACGTTGAAGGCTTTGCCTCTGTCAACAAGGGTGCTATGCACGCTTGCGGCCACGACGGTCACGTTGCCATCGGTTTGGCTTTGGCTGAAGTCGTTGCTGCCTGCCGCGACCAATTGCAAGGTAAGATCCGCTTCATCTTCCAACCGGCTGAAGAAGGCGTCCGTGGCGCTATGCCGATGGAAAAAGCCGGTGCTGTTGAAGGCGTTGATGAAATCTTCGGTATGCACATTGGTTTCCAAGCCAACAATATCGGTAAGGTCATTTGCGGTACGAAGAACTTCTTGGCTACCACGAAGGCTGACATCACCTTCACGGGTGTTCCGTCTCACGCCGGTAACGCTCCTGAAGAAGGTAAGAATGCCTTGTTGGCCGCTGCTACGGCTTTGTTGAATATGCACGCTATCCCGCGTTCTGGTAAGGGCGATACGCGTATCACGGTCGGTAAGTTGATCGGTGGCGAAGGCCGTAACGTTATTCCGCCGAAGGCCGTTTTGTTCCTTGAAACGCGTGGTATCACGTCTGCTTTGGACGAATACATGTTCGGTGAAGTCAAGCGCATTGCTAAGGCTGCTGCCGATATGTGGGGTTGCGGTTACTCCATCGACATCAAGGGCGGTACGAAGAGCGGTGAATCCGACCTCGAAGTCGCTAAAGTTGTTGCTGAAGAAGCCCGCGATATGGGTTGCTTCACGGACGTGATCGAAGAACAAAACTTCGGCGCCTCTGAAGACTACTCTCACTTCATGAGCACGGTTCAAGTTGCTGGCGGCAAGGGTACGTACGTTCAAGTTGGCTCCACCTTGCGTGCCGGCCACCACAACAGTCACTTCGACTTTGACGAACAATCCTTGGCTAACGCTCTTGAATTGGTTGGTCGTTGCGTCTTCCGTACGCTCGGCAAGTAATCAAATCACTAGTTAACTAGTTGATTTTAAGGCCACAATTCTCGGATTGTGGCCTTTTTCTTTGAATTGAGTTCATCTCAAAAACGTACAAGTACCGATCAAGTAGCGATCAAGCTCCGATCAAGTTAAAATAATTCATAGGCAATCGGAAAAAGAAGCTACTCCATGAAAAATTTCGACGAATACTTAAAAGAAAAAGAACCCGAAAAACGTGAAAAAGTCTATGCCTGGCAGACAGCTATTGGCCTTCAGGAAGTCGACGGGTTAAAGCCTTCTGAGTACCTTATTAAAACGGCTCAAAAACATATCGAAGGCGATATCTCCATTGATGAAGTTCAAAGTCTCATCAAAAGCTACTACGATTCAAAAGACGTTCGAAATGAAAAAGACTATGAAACGGAAGAAGCCGATAAAGTGTCGGCCAATATTACGCGTTTGCTCAACGAACGCTCTTTTTCCTTCAGTCTGACGGGCATCACGAGTATTCATCGTCGAATTTTTGACGGTGTCTTTCCTTTTGCTGGTCAAATTCGTGAATACAACATCACCAAAAAAGAATGGGTACTACGAGGCGACACTGTTCTCTACGTATCGGCTCCCGATATTCGTCAAACGATTGAGTACGATCTCGAAAAAGAGAAATCCTTTGATTACAGCTCCCTTACTCGTGATCAAATCATCTCTCATTTGGCCAAATTTATATCGGGTCTGTGGCAAATTCACCCCTTTGCTGAAGGCAATACGAGAACGACAGCCGTTTTTACCATTCAATACTTACGCACGTTGGGGTTTGATGTTGAAAACGACCTCTTTGCCAAACACTCTTGGTACTTCCGAAATGCCTTGGTTCGATCGAACTACCAAAATTTGAAAAATGGTGTGACGAGCACCAACGAATTTCTCGATAAGTTTTTCCGTAACTTGATTTTGGGAGAAACGCATGAATTGAAAAATCGATTCATGGTCATTCATGCGCCAAAAAATTGGGACGAAAATCCTCAGAAGCAACCAATGACGGAAGAACACATTGAAGCCATTCCGGTCAATATTCAATGCTTGATTAATGCACTTGCCAACGATCAATTGTCGATGAAAGAACTGATGGAAAGGATGGAGTTTAAACACCGTCCGACGTTTGTGAAAAACTTCCTTAAACCTGCTTTAGAGGGTGGATTTCTACAGCTTCTACACCCCGAAACGCCAAAGCACCCTAAACAAAAGTACCTTTTGTCGCTCAAAGGAAAAATGTTCTTGAAAAGACGTTAAAGTCAACAATTTTTGCTTTCTACTCCCTAACTGACATTACGTTGACGATAGGCAAAACAGGGATTAAAAATAGGACTAAACTGAAATAAAAGTGGATGGAAAAATCCATTTAAATACTGGTTTTGAAACTATTTGGAGAGCAAAATGGCCCAATGTTCATATCATGATCAACTCGTCTCTATCCGTCGTGAACTTCACCAATTCCCTGAAGAAGGTTGGACAGAGTTCTGTACGACGGCTTTTATTACCGAACATCTCCGTCAAATGGGCTGGGAAGTCTTGTTGGGCGAAAAGGTTGTCTCCCGCAAGGATTGCTTAGGTCGTTCTGAAAAGCTCGTCGCTGAAGCCATTGAAACGGCAAAAGCCCGTGGTGTCAGCCAAACCTTGCTTGACGAAATGCAAGAACTCACCGGGTGCTGCGCCGTGCTTGATACGGGTCGCCCTGGCCCCACGGTAGCTTTGCGTTTTGATATTGACTGCAATAATGTTCAAGAAAATCCTGATGCCACTCACCGTGCTTCCGCCGAAGGTTGGGCTTCAAAGCGTCCTGGTTTAATGCACGCTTGCGGTCATGACTCTCACATCTCTTTGGGCTTAGCCGTCGCACGTTGGGTGATGGAACATAAAGACGAGCTAAACGGCAAGATTAAGATCGTCTTCCAACCGGCCGAAGAAGGTGTTCGTGGCGCTGCCGGCGTTGCCGCGAGCGGCATCGTGGACGATTGCGATATCTTCCTCTCAAGCCACATCGCCATGATGGCTAAGACCGGTGAAATTGCAACGAGCCCCGTCGGATTCCTTTGCACCACAAAGTATGACGTTACCTTCAAGGGGCGCCCTGCTCACGCCGGTGTTGAACCCAATGCCGGTTGCAACGCTTTGGCAGCTGCCTGCCACGCCGTCACGCAACTTTTGGGCATTCCCCGTCACGGTTCCGGCATGACCCGTGTGAACGTAGGTCGCTTGGTGGCTGGCGAAGGCCGTAACGTGATTCCGGTCAATGCCAAGTTGGTGATGGAAGTCCGTGGTGAAACGGGTGAAATCAACCAATATATGGCTCAACAAACGGAAAACATCATTGAAGGTGTCGCAAAGAGCTTTACCGTTCAACACCAGATTGAAAAGATGGGCGAAGCCGTTGACCTCATCAATGATCAAGAACTCGTTGATATGTTGGATGACGTTGCCATGAAGACCGAAGGCGTCACGAAGGTGCTCCACGGTGTGAACTTTGGTGGCTCAGAAGACGCTACGATTTTGGCTCGTCGCGTTCAAGCTCATGGCGGTAAGGCTGCTTACTTCGTTTTGGGTTCTGATCGAGCCGGTGGCCACCATACGGCTGAATTCGACATTGATGAAAGCGCATTGGATACAGGCTTAGCCATTTACACGGAAATGCTCAAGCGTTTAATGCGTTAAGCTAATATTCTTATATAACTAGCAAAAGGAAGGGGTTCTCCTCTTCCTTTTGTTCGTTTGATGTATCTACAATTACTTCTTTGTTATCGAAAGGATTTTTATGGCATCAAAAGCACTCAAAGGCATTGGTTTAGCGTCTCTGGCAGGCGTTTGCTGGGGCTCTATGGGTGTGGCCGCTCAGTACTTGATGGCCGAGTGCCAATTCACTGTCATTGACCTCACCTCCATCCGTCTTTTGGGGGCGGGAATTCTTTTGGTTTTATTGGACTTGGCACTTCATGGTACAAAAAACGCCAAGCAAGTCTTTCAAACCATTAACCTTCGTGATATTGCGATTTACGGCCTTATTTTATTGGGGTCCCAGTCCACGTTCTTTTTGTCCATTTTTAATGCTAACGCGGCACTGGCAACCATCCTTGTTTTAACATCGCCCCTCTTTGTGATTGCCTATATGGCAGTGGCAAAGCATCGCCCCATCAAATTCCTGGAAATCGTATGTCTCATTTTGGCAATGGTTGGCGTTTTGTTATTAATTACTAAGGGAAGCCTTGACACTGTGGACTTCTCGATTTTGGGTGTTCTCTGGGGGTTAGCTTCTGCGCTTTTAGGGGCCATTGCGACGATTCAACCCGGTAACGTCGTACGACGCTTATCGGTCTTCCCTGTTATCGGTTGGGCCATGACCTTTAGCGGTATTGCTGCATGCCTTTATAACAACCCGTTTGATACGAACGTAATTTGGAACACCATGAGTGTCTTGTGCTACTTGCATGTGGTGGTTTTTGGCACGATTGTCTCGTTTTGCAGCTTCTTAAAGAGCATGCAATATATCGCTCCGCCCATTGCTTCCATGCTCACCTGCTTTGAACCCTTGTCCGCTGTGATTTTATCGGTCATTTTATTGGGGACAACCTTTAGCTGGATTGAAGGATTGGGGGCAATCTGTATTCTCTCAACGGCGATTCTTTTGGCTCGCACAAAGTAAAAATTAGGCACCAATCTCCAAATCAAGGTTGGTGCCTCAGCAAATGTGTCATCTACGCAGCTTCAGCTGCTTCTTGAGACTTTTTGTATTCATCTACCCAACGTCTGGCTGTTCGTTTTGAAACTTCATGGCGTTTAGCCAATTCCGTTATCGAAGGATTCGTTTCTAAATAGTCATTAATGACTTTCTGACGAAACTCTACACTGTAAGCTTTTTGTTTGGGTTTAGGACTCATTAGGTCGGATTCATAGTACCCTAGCTTATATTGAGCGTACCATTCGCGAACGGTGTAAACAGACAAATCCAAAACCGTTGCGCAAGTTCGATAGCCGTGACCTAATTCAAAGATGTTGTAGGCTATTTTTTTCAGATAATCGGGTTTGGTGAGACCCGGAGCGTGATCGGTGGCTGGCATGATAAGGTATTCCACAAGGTGGGATTTAGATAAAAGCCCCGAGAAGTGATCAGTTTCTCAGGGCTTTTCGACTAACTAAATTTGGCAGAAGGTAGTAGAAAACTGCCGAAATTCAGATTAGAAGTAGTGGGCCAAGCCAGCCATGAATTCCGTGTAACTCGGCTTCGTGGTCTTACCTTGGTTATCAACGTCATCCTTCGTGTAGGAAGCGGCCGTGTAAACGTACGTGCGCTTGCTCAACGGATACTTGTACGTGGCACCAACCGTATAACGGCTGAATTCCTTGTCAGCATTTTCCGTACCTTCGGCATCCATGTAGCCAACGGCACCTTGAACTTCACCACCCAAAGCCGGAGCAGCAACGGCCAACTTCACACCGTAACCATCGACATGTTCACCGAAACCAAGTTCACCTTCCTTGATTTCAACAACACCCCTAGCATCCTTGAAGTATTGGGCCGTAGCACCAACCTTGGCAACGCCAAAGTTATAAGCAACACCAGCTTCAACAGAGAGGGAGTCATCAACATCCTTAGCGACGGTATCAAAAGACTTATAATTCGTGCTTTCAACGATCAAAGCAGCCGTCAAATCACCCCAGTTACCCAAAGCACCGATGCCAGCGTAACGGTCAGTCTTGGACGTGTTTTCATCGCCATCAGCACCCATACCGTACTGAGCAAACATCGTCACACCACCAAAAACCGGAGACTTATAGGTGACCATGTTATCCAAACGAGAGTCGGTCTTAGCGAAAACAACTTCAGAACCGATCGTCATGGAGCCCCAAGAGGAACCACCGATGAAGTTACCACGGAGAGAGTAAGCACCTGCATCAGAAGCCAAACGGCCATAGCGACCGAAAGCCACTTCACCGAATTCCGTCGTCACGTAAACGCGAGACTCACGATCAAATTGCTTGCCCTCCTTACCACTGTTACCAGAGTCAGTCTTAAAACCTTGTTCCAATTGGAAGCCAACCGTCAAACCTTCAGAGATTTGTTCAGAGCCCTTGATACCCCAGCGAGAACCCGTGCTATTGCCAGAGTTCATACCCCAAGAATCAACAGCGTCCTGACCTGCAACATCCATATCGGTGTGCGTGTACTTCAAACCCGTGTCAACGCGACCATAAAGCGTCACATCAGCAGCCAAAGCAGAACCAGCA
>CABSHY010000030.1 GCA_902477615.1 uncultured Sutterella sp. | reverse complement strand
CATCAGACCGACAAACCAGTAAATGTAAAACATGCATTTCTCCTCTTAGTAGAGCGTCTTGTCGTTTTCTTTAATGTATTGAACCGTCAATTTGCCACTCATGACCTTATAGGCCCAGCTTGTGTAGATGAGCACTAAGGGCAAGAAAATCAACGTCACAATAAACATCACTTGTAAGGTAAGTTGGGAGCTTGTGCAGTCCCAAATCGTCAAAGACGACACTAAGTGACTTGAAGAGGGCAACACAAACGGGAACATCGCAATCAAGGGCGTGAGCACAATGCAAAGGATGCTGATGGCCGAGCTAATGACAGCCGTCAAAGGTTTCCAAACATATTGACTCAACGTACCGAGGCCCGCAGCAATAATGGCTAAAGCAGGTACGGCATAAAGGGCCGGGTATTGCCTAAAGTTTGTAAACCAAGCGCCTTCTTCCATGACCACCGACTTTGCTAAGGGATTGGCAACACCAGCGGGGTCTAAATGAGAGGCAATGTAGCCGGGGATTCCGTAGTAAACCCAAATGCCACCAATGGCAAATAAGAGCAACGTGACGGCACCGGCAACAATCCCGACTTTGCGAGCACGGGCTTGCAATTCACCCGAGGTGCGAAGCAAAAGATAGTTGGCACCGTGAAAGACCGTCATAGCAATGGAAACGACGCCACAAAGCAGAGCAAAGGGATTTAACAATGCCCAGAAGTTTCCCGTATAGGTCGAGCGCAAGGTTTCATCGAAGTGAAATGGTACGCCTTGGAGCATATTGCCAAAAGCCACACCAAAAATGATGGGCGGCACAAAACTACCGATGAAAAGCGCCCAGTCCCAAGAGGAACGCCACTTTTGAGCGGGTACACGGCTTCGATAATCAAACGCCACAGGGCGCAGGATTAAGGCAGCTAAGACGATGAACAAAGCCCAGTAAAGGCCGGAGAAAGCCGTTGCGTAGACCAAAGGCCATGCGGCAAAGATGGCGCCACCACCCGTTAACAACCAAACTTGGTTGCCGTCCCAGTGGGGAGCTACGGTATTGATCATGATGCGACGTTCGGTATCCGTTTTGCCCAAGAAGGGTAAAAGGGTACCCACCCCCATGTCCTGACCGTCCATAACGGCAAAACCGACCAACAATACACCGATAAAGAGCCACCAGATCAGTTTGAGAATTTCATAATCGATCAACATTTGTGTTTACTCCTTATCTGCGCTGACTTTTTGTTCAAAGTAGTAGCGGCCCGTGCCCAACAAACTGGGGCCGGTCTTAACCAAGCGAACCATCAACCACATTTCTACAACCAATAAGGCGGAGTAGAGCAAAACAAAACCAATCAAAGAACCGGTAACGCTTGCCACAGAGAGCGTTGACGTTGAGAGGTGAACCGGTAAGACTTCATAGATGCTCCAGGGTTGGCGACCGTATTCAGCCACCATCCAGCCCAATTCACAAGCAATCCACGGTAAGGGCAACGCCACAAAGGCAGTGCGAAGCAACCACATGCGGTTGGCAATAACATCCTTGAAGGAATAGTAAAGACTCAAACCAAAGATAAAGAGAAGGGCTAAACCGCAACCCACCATGGCACGGAATCCCCAGAACATGATATTGACGTTCGGGATCGTATCAAGGGCGGCCTGTTCAATCATCTCAGGCGTTGCACGACTGGGCTCATTGGTGTACTTATGCAAAAGCATGCCGTAACCCAAGTCTTTTTCATACTGCTTAAAGCGCTCTTGCAAAACCGGTTGAGAGGGATCGCGACGAAGGGCTGAAAGCGTTTCTAAAGCCACGATACCGTTTTGGATACGGACTTTATTTTGAGCAACGAGTTCTTTAATCCCGATAATCTCAGTATCTAAAGAACGGGTAGCGATGATGCCGAAAAGCCAGGGAATTTCGACATTGGCTCGCGTGATTTGTTCCTTTTCATCAGGAAGACCGAAAACGGTCATGGGAGCAGGAGCTGGGTGCGTTTCCCAAACGGCTTCCATCGAGGCCATCTTTGCAGGTTGATCGCGAGCGACAAGGTAGCCGGACTCGTCACCTAAATGAATAGTGAAGATGGAAACGATTAAGCCAAAGGTTGCTGCCAAACGGAAAGAGCGCTTTGCAAATTCCATGTCGCGACCTTTAAGGATGTACCAAGCAGAAATTGCTAAAACAAAGGCAGCACCGGTCATGTAACCGGCAGAGATCGTGTGCCCGAACTTCGCTTGTGCCCAAGGACTTAAGATGACAGCGAAAAAGTCCGTCATTTCCATACGCATCGTTTGGAAATTAAAGGAAGAGCCGGTGGGGTATTGCATCCAGGCGTTAGCAATCAAAATCCATAGGGCGGACAAGTTGGAGCCGATGGCCATGAAGAATGTCACTAAAAAGTGAGTGCCTTTCTTTAAGCGCTTCCAACCAAAGAAGAAAAGCCCGATGAAGGTGGATTCCAAGAAAAAGGCCATAAGCCCTTCAATGGCAAGCGGAGCCCCGAAAATATCCCCCACATAGTGAGAGTAATAGGCCCAGTTGGTGCCAAATTGGAATTCCATGGTAATCCCGGTGGCAACACCTAAGGCAAAGTTAATGCCAAAGAGTTTGCCCCAGAATTTGGTCATATCTTTATAGACTTCACGACCGGTGATCAAGTAGCAAGCTTCCATGACCACCAAAAGGAAAGATAAGCCCAAGGTCAGGGGAACGAAGATAAAGTGGTACATCGACGTTAATGCAAACTGCAAACGCGAAAGGTCCACTAATTCAGAGGAAATCATGTTTTGTCCTTTTTTAAAGACTTATGATTGGTTAATGCCTGGCAAAATCCCAATGAATTTAGGGGTTATTGGGATTGGGCGCCTTGCTTTGTTCGGTCAATAAAAGTCGTTGGCTAACGACCTCATCATTGACCGAGATGCGATTGTCCGAACCAAAGAACAAAAAGCCCAGGCAAGCAATAATGGCAATTTTGCAAGCCAGAGCTAATGCGACATTGCGCGTAAGGCGCTTGTCAGAATGAACGGAGTTCAATTTTTTGTTCGACATGGGTTAAGGATACCGAAAACCACGAGTTTGGAGCGAAACATTGTAAGAAAAACGCCGAAAACTATCGCGCCCATAGAAAAAGCGAGCAGATGCTCGCTTTTCAAATGAGAAGGATAAATTACTTCTCAGCGCTTGTTTGGGCCTCGGCCTCTTCTTCTTCGCGGCTTTTCATCGAGATGCGAACAGTCGGAGGCGGTGCTTTTGCGTCTTCAGCCGTCTTGCCCCAAATGCTCAACAAATCGTCTTGCGTGGGAACAGCACCGGCGGCAACGGTTGCACGACGAGCCGTCACGGACTCGCGAACAATCTTTTCAATGATGTCCAAGGGGATACGATTTAAGTCCGGGAAAAAGAGACTTTGACGCTCAAGATCCACTTGGATGAACTTGTCGCTGAAGGACTCGATCACGCTCTTCTCGGCAACGAACAACGTCATATCCTTTTCGCCCGATTCGAGAGCAAAAAGAGGGCCTTGCAATTCATAAAATGCCAAAGACTGACGCATACTCTCACGAACGCCTCGTGCAGAACGACGAATTAAACTGCAGATTTTTGCCATCGCGACACGACGATCGGTCGGAAGGCTCTGAAGGTAATCACCAACGGTCGCCATCTTCTAAATACCCTTGAAATAATTTATCAAAATAGTCTTCAATTGTAGCTAAATTGGCTTGATTTTTCAAGGTATTTGGTCTATTTTTGAGCGATAGAAGACGAAATCAGCTGTGAAGGGGACTCTTGCCAATTGTCCTCTTTTTTCTTTAGTGCACTTTGTGGTGGGCACACCCCCCTTGGCATTTAAGCGTTGGACGTATTGAATTTGAGACAAACGCCCGTAACCATCTCTTGCGGCAACAGCAAATAGAGCGTCCGGCAAATCGTTTTTGCCTTGAGCAGCAGAAGATACGATGCGTGTGGTCAGGCGAGAACCGTCGTTATGAACAAACGTGAAGTTATAACCGTGTTTGGCAACGGCTTGGTTTGTTTGCGGGTCGAAAAGGTAAGCGTTAGGGGCTTCAAATTTCCAATACCAACCACGAGCGTCAATTAAGCATCGAAAGACTTGTTCACCGGAGGCTTCTAATCGGAAAGCTTCTTCAGAAGCTTCAGGAGGCGTAACCGAGGGAGGTTTTACCGAAGAACATGCACACAACGTGGCCGTGATAGCGATTAGTGACAAGCGAAATAGTGAGCGCATTTTTGTCTCATAAAATAAGGATGAATCAACATCACTAAAGTTTACGGCAATTCTGAGCACTGTATAAGTAGTCAAGTTGTTAAATATCCTTATGTGTCATTGATATGAAAGAAAAATCGGGTAAGATCAAAGCTCTATTTAATAATGAAATCAAATGCATTGGATTATTCTGATTGTTGCCGGCCTATTTGAATCCGCTTTCGCTTTTTGTTTGGGAATGATGAAAGAGACGGTGGGGACTGCCTATTACTTATGGGGCGGTGGCTTTTTATTGACTTTATTTCTGAGTATGGTGCTATTGGCTTACTCTACAAAAGAGTTGCCAATTGGTACTGCCTATCCTGTTTGGACTGGGATTGGGGCTGTGGGAACGGTGCTTTTAGGGATAGTGTTTTTTAATGAACCGGCCACTTTTTTGCGTCTATTTTTTATTACGACCCTGATTGCTTCAATTGTGGGCTTAAAAATGGTTTCCCACGAG
This sequence comes from uncultured Sutterella sp., assembly GCA_902477615.1. Taxonomy (GTDB): domain Bacteria; phylum Pseudomonadota; class Gammaproteobacteria; order Burkholderiales; family Burkholderiaceae_F; genus Aphodousia. The sequence goes on along the minus strand of CABSHY010000030.1, from coordinate 5,180 downwards.
AGGGGTTAAGCGATGGATTGGTTGATTCTCATTGTGGCCGGTTTCTTTGAGGCAGCCTTTGCCTTTTGTCTTGGCAAACTCAAAGGGACGCAGGGACTTCATTACCGATTATGGCTGTTGGGGTTCATGGTTTGTTTAACGATCAGTATGTGGTTATTGGCTGTAGCGGTTCAAACTTTGCCGATTGGTACGGCTTATCCTGTCTGGACAGGGATCGGTGCAGTTGGAACGGTCCTTTTAGGGATTTTCGTTTTGGGTGAACGCGCCTCTTTTGCCCGTTTATTTTTCATCACAACATTGATTGCTTCAGTTATTGGACTAAAAACAGTTGCTTAAAGTTCAACAATCTTCTTGAATCTTCTTCTGCCTGCCATTTTTGGGTTTTCTTTAAGCATAAGAGCCTAACACCCTGAAGTTCCTCATAGGGCGAAAGCCCTAGCCATTGACGAATTGGCTCAATAAAGCAACAGTCGAGTGAATAAAACTTGTTATGGTTAGGTTAAGTTTTTTGGCGCACTTCGCCAAACATGGATTTAACCCAAAATAAGAAGACTCTATTATGCCCAAACGTACCATGATCAAATTTGCGATGCCTTTCTTGCAGGCTTCGCTTGTTAAACAAATTCTCGTCGCCCTTATATTGGGCGTTGGTTGTGCCTATGCGATTGCTAGTGCCTTTTTAGGGACTCTTTTCATTTCTGCATTAAAGGCCGTTGCTCCGCTTTTGGTGTTTGTATTGGTGATGTCTGCCATTGCCAATCACGATGTCGAAACGAAGGCCCACATTAAGCCCGTGATTGTCCTCTATGTCATCGGGACTTTTGGCGCTGCGTTAATTGCTGTGACGGTGAGCTACTTCATCCCCACTCAAATCATGTTGGTGACTAACGATGCACAAGTGTCCTCCCCGGGCGGCGTGCTTGAAGTTATGCGCAATATGTTGTTGTCTGTCTTCGATAACCCGGTCAATGCTTTATTAAAGGGCAATTACATCGGTATCTTGGCATGGGCAACGGGCTTGGGTGTGGCATTGCGTCATGCTTCTGACTCTTCTCGTCAATTCATGGCGGACTTGTCCCGTGGTGTTGAGTTTGTGGTGAGCGTTGTGATTCGCTTGGCACCTTTTGGTATCTTCGGTTTGGTTTCGGGTACTGTAGCCACGACCGGTATTGAAGTCTTTGAAGGCTACTTGCAATTGCTGGTCGTTTTGTTGGGTTGCATGCTCTTTGTTGCATTGGTTCTCAACCCCTTCTTGGTTTGGTGCTGTATTCGCAAAAATCCTTATCCTTTGACGATTGCCACGCTTCGCGAAAGTGGTGTGATGGCTTTCTTTACGCGCTCGTCTGCTGCAAACATTCCTGTGAACATGGGGATGTGTCGTCGTTTGAATTTAGATGAAGGTACCTACTCCATTACGATTCCTTTGGGCGCAACCATCAATATGGCCGGTGCTGCCATCACGATTACGGTTTTGACGTTGGCTGCGGCGCACAGCTTGAACATTGAAGTGAGCTTCTGGACGGCTCTCGTTTTAAGTTTCATCGCTTCTGTTTGTGCTTGCGGTGCTTCTGGTGTGCCGGGTGGCTCCTTGATGTTGATTCCCTTGGCTTGCGGTTTATTTGGCATTGATGCAACGGTCGCCATGGAAGTAGTCGCCGTTGGCTTTATCATCGGCGTGTTGCAAGGCTCGGCTGAAACGGCTTTGAATTCTTCCTCTGACGTTTTGTTTACGGCGGCAGCTTGCATGCGTGCAGAACGTATCGCTGTTGAAGAAGATCGTCACGGTCGTGACGTTCGCGAGTTGCGTTAAAACGAAAAAGAGGTACCGCTAATTTTTCTGCGATACCTCTAATCGAATAAAAGACGGGAACTTCTTTTGATAGAGGTTCCCGTTTTTGCTAAGGCGAATTAGGCTTCGAAGTTACCCAACTTGACGCTTTGACCGCCTTGAACCCAGACGACGCCACGAGCCATCACGGTGTCGACATCCAAGTCCTTCGTCAAAACACAAAGGTTAGCCGTAGCGCCAACATTGACGCGAGCTTCCTTAACGCCCAAAGAGTCTGCCACGTTAGAAGTGGTCATCATTAAAGCGGTTTCAAAATCGATGCCGGCAGCGACCATTTCCTTGAGCATGGAGTGGTTAGCATTGACAGGAGCGGCCACGATAGCAATCATGTTGCCGTTTTCATCAAACTTCGGCATAGAACCGTTACCGTCAGAGCTCATCGTGATGCGAGAGCGATCAACACCGGCCTTCAAAACGCGTTCGACGCATTCGACAAACGGATAGACGTTGCCACCACCCGAGGTGATGTCAATCACGCCACCCTTCTTGGCAAATTCAATGGCTTGTTCGAACAACTTCGGTTCACGACCCGTGTGCGTCGGGGAGAAGTGATGGCGAGCCAAACCACGAGCGATTAAGCGTTCAAATTGTTCATAGGCACCACCGAAGTCACCCAAGTGAACGTGCAAGACGCCCTTCTTACCGGAGAGCATACCGCCCATACGAACGTCAGCGACAAGCTTGAGCATTTCATCGTCTGTGGGGAAGGAGCAACGGTGGTCAGCCAATGCAATCTTCACGCCAAGCACAGGTTCCACAGCGATGATGTCCTTACGAGCATTGCCCGTAATCGTGGGAGACGGGAATTGGTAAGAGCCCGTATGCATGAAAGCGGTCAAGCCTTCTTGGCGCAAGCCCATCACCTTTGCATAGAGTTCTTCCGGAAATTTCGTCGTCCCTTCCGTTCCCATGACGCCGCAAACCGTGGTGATACCGGCACGCAAAAGTTGGGACGGCATGACGGGCGGCACTCGCGTTGCAGGACCGCCTTCGCCACCACCACCCGTTAAGTGAACGTGTTGATCAAAAAAGCCCGGCGTAACCGTGGCACCTTGAACATCAATCACTTCCACTTCACCGGGGAATTTGTAAGCATCAAGACTATCTTCGATGGCAACAATCTTGTCACCGCAAATCAAGATGTCTTTCTTGCCGACAGGGGCCGGGGTGTAGAGGTTGGCATTCTTAATGATTTTGAACATGGGAGCAGATCCTTTCGAAATCAAACAAAAAAAATAAATTCACCATTTCCCGATTGTGGAGAATCGGGATGGTGTGGGAAGGGAAGCAGTATCAATTCAAAGCGCATCATTTTGCGCCGATGTTAACCCTTTCCGTTTCTTCATTGTAGCCTATTCCTAATCCCATCATATAGTAGTGAAATACCGAGTATCTCTCAGCGTAGGTATACTGTCGGAGTTCAATTGATTTCTCAGATGACCAGCGAAGAAATATTAAAGAAGTATTTTGGCTATGACGCTTTTCGTGGCGTTCAAAAAGATGTAATCGATACTGCGGTTGCAGGCCAAGATGCTTTAGTTCTTATGCCGACAGGGGGCGGGAAAAGCCTCTGTTATCAGATCCCTGCGCTTATGCGCCCGGGGTTAGCCGTTGTCGTCTCTCCGCTCATTGCCCTGATGAAAGATCAGGTCGATCAACTCAACGATGCCGGCGTCAGTGCCGTGGCTATTAATTCCTCATTGACAAACGAAGAGGCCCGCGACATTTATCGTCGCTTGCGCCAAGGAACCGTGAAGCTTCTTTATGTTGCCCCAGAGCGACTTTTAAAGCCAAGCATGTTGGACTTCTTGGAAACACTTCAGGTCAATCTCTTTGCGGTTGATGAGGCCCACTGCATTTCGGTTTGGGGACATGATTTCCGACCGGAATACCAGCAGTTAGATATCCTTCGCACTCGTTTTCCTCAGGTTCCGAGAATGGCACTTACTGCCACCGCTGACGAACAAACCCGTCAAGAAATCGTGGATCGTTTGCTCATTAACCCCAAGCGATTTATCACGAGTTTTGATCGTCCGAACATTCGTTACCGTATGAAAAGGGACAAGGCTACTTGGATCAAGCGGTCAATTTCATTTTGGGCGAGCATTTGCACGAGTCGGGGATTATTTATTGCGCAACACGCCGTCGAACCGAAGAGGTCGCAGAACTTCTTCAAAGTCGGGGCATTGATGCGCTCATTTATCATGCGGGATTAAGCGCAGAAGAGCGAGAGTTAAACCAAAGAGCATTCTTTGAACGCCCCTGTGTTATGGTCGCGACTATTGCCTTTGGGATGGGCATTGATAAGCCGGATGTGCGTTTTATTATCCATGTGGATATGCCAAGGTCGATTGAAAACTATTTCCAAGAAACCGGTCGGGCAGGGCGTGATGGTTTACCGTCAGAGGCCGTTTTATTTTACGGTTTGGAAGACGTTGTTCAGCAACGCTACTTTTTAGAAAATAGTGATGCTGAAGAGCTTCACAAACAAGTCTGCTTTCATAAACTCGACAGCATGTTGGGATTGGCAGAAGCCGTGAGTTGTCGTCGTGAATTGTTGCTTTCTTATTTTGGCGAACATTCTCAAGCTTGTGGCAACTGTGACAATTGCGAAAATCCACCCCAAATGAAAGACGCCTCAAAGGATGCCCAAAAGCTCCTATCGTGTATTTATCGTTGCTCGAAGACCAATCAAATGGGATTTGGTGCATCACATGTCATTAATGTCTTAAGGGGAGTGGCGACCGATAAGGTCTTTGAAAAAGACCATCATGAACTCCCAACGTTTGGTATTGGGAAAGAGCACTCACTTAAATATTGGCGCAAGATTCTTCGTCAGCTAATCACTCGTCACTACGTTGATGTGAACTACGATTGTTATAACGTTTTAAGCGTCAACGCCAAAGCCAAGGCCCTATTAAAAGGCGAGGAATCATTCTTCGTACGTATTGATGGGCATAAGCAGCTCAGCAGTCGCAAGGTCTATGATCACGATGATTTGACCGATCAAGAGCAAAAACTCTTCCAAGTTTTAAGACGTTGGCGCAGTGACATGGCGCACGAAAAGGGTTTGGCTGCCTACAACATTTTCCCCGACAAAACGCTTGTTCAAATTGTCCGAAGAAAGCCGAGAAAGCCCGAACAGTTGGAAGGGATCTGTGGGATCGGTGAAAAACGCATCGAAAATTACGGTGCAGATGTCTGCCAAGTTATCGATGGTTGGCTTGCCGCAGCCTCTTAAAATAATAAAGCCGAAGGAGAAAACCTTCGGCTTTAAAATGTGCGCACGACATGTGCGCTGTTCTAGCGGGTGCAAGTCCCGTGGTCGGGC
>CABSHY010000029.1 GCA_902477615.1 uncultured Sutterella sp. | reverse complement strand
GCCTAAAAGCAAAATAATCAACGGCAACATCGGAGCAAAGGCAAACAAAACATTCACCTTTTCGATACCGCCCGTGGCGTCCGTTTCAATACCTTCTGCGGATGCAGAGCTCTTATGATCCTTTAAAACAAAAGCCACAACGGTGATCATGACAGCACCAATGACACTCAACGTGGCAAAAATGGGAGCATTTTGAATGATGAATTCCATCGGTTCAATCCCGGCCATACCGGAAATCATCACCGGGTGAGCACCACCGGGGTTGAAGTTAGAACCGTAGGTACCGGCCAAAACAGCGGCAGCGGCAGCAGCAGGAGAGATGCCAGAGCGAATCATCAAAGGAATCAACGTTGCCCCCACAGCAGCAGCGCACCCCGCGGCAGACGGAATAGCAGCATTAATAACCGTCGTTAAGAGAGCGCAGCAGGGAATCACAAAAATCCCTAAAGAGCGCATCGGACGCGTCAACAATTGCACCAAATGGATATCAGCCTTGGTATAGCTCACCAAAAAAGCAAAACCCATGGCAGAACAGATGGATTGAATCAAGTTACCGGTCGTCATCGACTTAGCGAACTGATTTAAAGCCGCCATCGGATCCAACGTAACTAAACACATCAAAAGACCCGCAGTGAAGAGCACTAAACGGGTTTCGTAGCGCTTCACAAGGGCGTAAATCGTCGCGGCAATAATGACCAAAGCGACCCAAAACGTGATTGACATAAATGTTCCTCCAAGAACACACGAGCGAGAGCTTACATCTTACAAATCACCCATCAAAGACGACATTAGGAATAGCGCCATCTCAGATAACAGTTAACTGTTATCTGTTGACGAACGTACGGAAATTACTAACGGACAGAAATAGTGCGTAGCGGAATAATGAATATCGCCTTTTTTTGTGCATAACTTTTTCTCTTCTTGGAACTTTGTACTATGTCTACAAATAAAACTACGACCGCCCTTTTGGTGGGTACCTTATTCGGTATGGGTTGCGTTGGCTCTGCTTTGGCCGCTGACGTTGAAATTTACGGTAAAGCCGACGTTGGCATCGAAGTTAACCACTTCTCCGGCGGCGCAAAAGCCAAAACCCAATTTCAAATGACCAACGGCGGTTCCCGTTGGGGCATTAACATTCGCGAAAAAATCAGTGACGATTTGTCTGTTCGCGGTTACTTAGAAAACGGTTTTGACCTCGATACCGGTAAAGATACGATTTCCGGTAAGGCTTTCGGTCGTCGTTCTATTTTGGCTTTGCAATCTAAGCAATACGGCGAATTAGGCTTTGGCCGTATGGGTACGGTCACGTCCACGAACTCTCCGTATGCTCGCGGTCTTGCTTACTTTGACCCGTTTGAAACCGGTTACACGGGCGACTTCACGATTTCCGGCATTTTTGCTACCGACAGCCGTGTTGATAACGCCATCACCTACTACTCTCCCCGCATCGCCGGTTGGCAAGTAGGCGCCACGTACTCCTTCCAAACGGCTGGCGACGAAGTCACGGGTGCCGGTAACAACGATCGTGTTGCCGCTGCTTTGATTACCTATGCTGATGATCGTTTGAATGCTTCTTTAGGTGCTTCTACGATTATGGGGGGTAACGTCGGTTCAAACTCTGTCCGCGAAGACTCTGTCGAAGTGCAAATGGGTATGCGCTATGCCATGACCGAAGCCCTCTACGTGTATTTGGGTGCTCAATACATGAAGGATTGGCGCACGATGAGCTTCTGGCGCTCTCAAAACCGTACGCTTAACGAAGCTGGTACGGCAGAAGCCACGGCAGCAGAAGCCAATGGTGTTGATGCCATGGTTTACATCACCGGTTTCCGCTGGAAGGTTGCCGGCCCCACGACGCTTATCGGCTCTTACGCCTACTTTGATGGTGAAAAAGAAATGACTAATGGCACGACGGTTGACGGTAGTCGTCAGCGCTTGAGCGCTGGTATTGAACACAAGCTCTCTAAGCGCACGCAACTTTATCTCGTTGCTAACGCTACGAAGAATGAAGACGAAATCGCCGCCCTCGAACAATGGGATGAAAAATACAGTGCTCTCTTAGGTATTACGCATAACTTCTAATTGTTCAACCGTGTAGCAAATGCTTTAATGCATTTGCTACACACAACTTCATAAGAGACTTCAATAATGAATGACGCAACTCAATACCGTGACGAAATGGTCAAAATTCGTCGAGATATTCACGCCAAACCTGAAACGGGTTGGACAGAATTTCGCACAACGGCCTTAATCGTCAGACGACTCGAAGAACTGGGCTTTGAAGTCCTCAAAGGCAAACAAGCTATCAACCCAGAGTTTGTCATGGGACGTTATGAAAATGAAGTCAATCTTGGAATTGAACGCGCTTTAGCCGCAGGGATTTCCGCCAAAGAAATCGAAGATATGCAAGGCTATACGGGCGCCGTCGGTATTTGGCGTAGTAGTAAAGCTGGCCCCACAACGGTTTTGCGTTTCGATATTGATGCGCTCTACATCCCCGAAACACAAGACCCCAACCACATTCCTCGTAAAGAACATTTTGCGAGTGAATATGAGGGCGTCATGCACGCCTGCGGACATGACTGTCACGCTGCCATCGGTTTAACCATCGCTCATTGGATTGCAGATCACCAAGATGAACTCACAGGTACCATCAAGCTGCTTTTCCAACCGGCCGAAGAAGGCACTCGTGGCGCTCTTGCCATGGCCGAAGCCGGTGTCGTTGATGATGCTGATTATTTCTTGGCGAGCCACATTGGTTGCACGCCCCGTTTAGGCCAAATTACGGTGACCGATCCCGGTTACAACGCAACCATTAAATTTGATGTCTCCTTCACCGGTCAACCCGCTCACTCGGTGGCCAACCCTCAAGACGGTCGCAATGCTTTGATGGCTGCCTGCCACACTGCTGTTATGGTGGGCAGCCTTCCTCGACACGGCGATGGCTTAACCACGGTCAGTTGCGGGAAAATCGTTGCTGGCGAAATGCGCAACGTTGTCCCTGTTCATGCCGTGATGCAAATGGAAGTTCGAGGCGCTACGAATGACTTGTGTCAATACATGTTTAACCAAGTCGAACGCGCCGTCAAAGCCAACGCCGAGGCCTTCGATGTCCAATACCAAATCAGTAAAGTTGGACAAGCATTTACGATGAATCCTGACAAAGACTTGGCCAAACTTATTGAAGAAGAAGCCAAAGCCATTGTTGGTCCCAATAACGTTGATTACTACAGCGAACGTGGCGGCAGTGAAGACGTCACCATTTTGATGGATCGAGTTCAAAAACACGGTGGTAAGGCTGCCCACTTTTACTATGGCGCAGACCACAATGGTCAACACCGAGCGGACTTTGATCCTGATGACAAACAAAGTATGCCGATTGGTTTTTCTGCTTTGATTGCTCTTATCAAGCGACTGAACTCTTAAATATCGAATCCTTAAAGTTAACAACCATGGGAACTTTGCCTTTGATTGTCCGCAATCAAAGGCTTTTTTTACGCACTAACAGAAAAAGCGACTAAGATAGAAGAAAGACCTTTTGAAAGGATGTGACTATGTTAGATAAGACAAACATTCGCTATCAGGCCGCTATCGAAGCCCTCGTCGAAAAGCATTCTCGTGAGGGCAATGACAGCATGTGGAGTATTTGGAACGAGCGCAAAATCAATCGCAATCAGTCCAATGGCAATTATTCGTTTGTTCTGGGTCGAACGGCAGAAAAAGATGATCTTGTTTATCTAAATTACGAATCTGCTTTCCAAGGCTATGCCGCTCACGCACCCTACACACTCATTACGGGGATGACGGGTTCTGGCAAAACGTCTCTCATTAAAAATCTCATTTTGGATATTGCCATTACGAATACCCCGGACTTGGCTGCCATCAAAGTGTATGAACCCAACGGCGGATGGTCTTATGAATGCTTAAAAGGCCTTCACAGAATGCGCGTTGAGAGCAATATCGAAACCGCTAAGGCTTATCTTGAAAGCATTGTTAAGTCCATCGAAGCCCATGAGAAACTCTTTGAAACGTTGGGCGTCAAAACGCTTGAAGAGTGCAACAATGTTTTGGGACTCAAAAAGCGCATCATGCGCACCTTTGTGATCATTGATGAAGTCGCTGTGTGGTTGATTGACGATGACTTTAGGGCGAAATTGCTAGCAGCCTTAAAAGCCATTTCCAATAAGGGTTGGAGCACTGGCTATCACTTAATTCTTGCAACACAATGGCCCGATGAACGCGTATTGCCCAAGGAAATTCGTGATTACTTTGGTAACCGCATTGCTCTTAAGTTACCTACGGCCGAAATGAGTGAATACGCCTTAGGGATCAAGGGAGCGGAAAGCTTAAGTGAACTCGGTCACGCCATCGCAGTTTTAGGAAATGAAGAAAAGTCGGTACACTTCTGGGTACCATGGCTTTCTGACGAAGATGCTGAACGCACGGTTACGGCCATTCGCGTTGCAGAAAATCGTTAATACTTTCTAATTGTTTGCGGGGGCCTTAATAAGGCTCCCGTTTTTGTTATGAGTCACTTTAAACCCAGCATTATCAGCGGTCATATTAAAACGCCAAAAATTTGGCTCATTGATATGGACGACACGCTGTATTCGGCCTCAGCCAATATGTTTAGTCAAATCGACTCTTCGATGACCGACTACATTCACCGTCATATGGGATTGAGCAAAGAAGAGGCCAACGAGCTTCGCATGCGCTACTGGTTGCGCTATGGAGTGACTTATTACGGTCTGTGGAAGTTCCACGGCGTGGATCCTCATACGTTTTTAACACAAACGCATCAAGTAGATACTTCTAACGTGAGCACCACGGGAGATACACGTGCCGCCTTGAGCAGACTCCCTGGTAAAAAGATTCTTTTTACGAATGCCCCCGATTGCTTCGCAGACAAAATTTTGCGCCAGCTTGATCTTTTGAACCATTTTGATGCGCAATACCGGGCTGAAGACATGAAGGTTTTTGGTCAGTGGCGTCCCAAACCTTCGGTGCAAATGCTAAGAAAAATCTTAACCATCTACAAAGTCAAACCTCAAGACGTCTGTTTAATTGATGACAGTTTAAAAAATCTCCGAGTGGCGAAATCGATCGGTTTTCAAACCGTTCTTTGCAAAGGGTGGCATCACCACGGACTCAAGGCCGCCCGAACCATTGACTATGTCGATGCTCAAATCAGCCACCTTCGTGACATTGCCAAAGTCATTAACAAAGTGCGACCAAACGTCACAAAACGTCGCCGAATCGGATTTTTAAACCCCTATAATTAGTCCGTTAGTTTGTTATCGAGGTCATCTTGTTTATTTTCAAGTGGATCAAAAAATTTTTTAGTGCCATTGACTGGGCATGCTTATTCGTTCTTCGCTTTTTGTGGCGAACGATCCAAGTTGCGGTCGTCATTGGCATTGTCATCGGTCTGGGTGCTCTTTTTAAGAATACCTCGCCGCTACCCGCAAACAGTGTCTTGGTTCTCGATTTAAAAGGCAGCATCGTTGAGCAAGTTGAACCGACCTCCTTACCCATGACCTTGCTCGCCGGAGAAGAGCCCCAAGAAACCGCTTTACATGACGTTTTAGGGGCATTGGATAAAGCTAAGCGCGATCCGATGATTAAGGGCGTTTTTCTGAAACTCGACAAATTGGATCGTGTTGGACTCGCCTCTCTCAAAGAACTCGGTCGCGGCATTGATCAATTTAAGCAAAGTGGCAAACCCGTTTGGGCTTGGGGTTCGCATTTTTCCCAAACCCAATATGCTATCGCCTCTCATGCCCGTGAAATCTACATGCACCCCATGGGCGAGGTCAGTATTAAAGGCTTAAGCTCCAATCGTCTTTACTACGGTGATTTATTAAAGAGTCTAGGCGTTAATGTTCATGTTTTTAAAGCAGGCGCTTACAAGAGCTATCCTGAAACGTTTACCAACAATGCTCCGTCGGATGTGTGGATTGAAGGCGAAAGAACTTGGTTAAATAGCGCTTGGTCACACTTATCGACCGATATTGAACGCTCTCGCGGTCTTATGCCCGGTAGCATCAAAAACTACATTGACTCGTTGCCTGAAACCGTTCGTAATAATCGTGGGGACATGGCCCAAACGGCATTAAGTGCTAACTTCATTGATGGTCTTAAAACCTACGATGAAATGGTGGGATTCATTGAATCCAAACTTGGAAAAGATAAAAGTGTTAAAGCCGCTTTAATCTCGTATCTTGATTACGCACCGGAAATGCCCGTTGATGTAGCGCCCCAAAGTGTGGCTATTGTGGTTGCTGACGGCCAAATCCTAGATGGCGAATCCGAGCCAGGCATTATCGGCGCCGAGTCCATCAATCAACAACTGGATTTGATTCGAGAAGATCCCAATATCAAGGCTGTTGTTTTCCGCATTAATTCTCCAGGCGGTTCCGCCGTTGCCAGCGAATACATTCGACATGGGCTAGAACGCATCAAAAAGGCCGGCAAACCCGTTGTCATTAGCATGGGGGATGTTGCAGCATCCGGTGGCTATTGGATCAGCATGGGCGGAACAAAGGTCATTGCCTCGCCTACCACCATTACCGGCTCCATTGGGGTGTTTGGTTTGACGCCCACCTTTGAAAAGACGTTGTCGTTGGCAAAGATTGGGCAAGGCAGTGTTTCCACGACGTGGCTTGCCGGAGCAGATAAGTCTATCCGAGCCTTGGACCCCCGACTTGAGGATATCTTGACGCAAAATGTAGCTCGAACGTACGGGGACTTTACCAATTTGGTTGCTAAGTCCCGAAAATTGACAGTAGCGAAAGTTCAAACCGTCGCTCAAGGTCGTGTTTGGACAGGCGAGCAAGCCCTTCAAAACCATTTGGTTGATCGTCTTGGGTACTTTGAAGATGCAATTACAGAAGCTCGTCAATTGGCGAAATTACCCGCCACAAGCCCAGTCGTTTTCTTTAGCGATGCCTCTGTTTCGTTGAGCGCTACGTTGAAATCGTCAATGAAACGTTGGACTTCGCCTTTGAGTTGGCTCAATTTCATCCAAATGCCCACTGCAGTTCGCACCGAACAACAGTTTTGGAGTGAAGCCCTTCAACGCCCGCGCGATGTTTACGCTCACAGTTTGGTTAACATCGACTAGCCATCATGTGAGTGACCATGAAAAAGGGGATGTCGCAAAGGCATCCCCTCTTTATTTAATCTTTAAAAAGATCAGTGATTAATCACCGTACATCTTTTGACGGATTTCACGACGCATTTGAGCTTCTAAAGACAACGTTGCCGTCGGACGGGCTAACAAACGAGCCACGCCAATCGGTTCACCCGTTTCTTCACACCAACCGTAATCACCGCTATCGACACGTTGGATGGCGGCTTGAACCTTCTTGAGCAACTTGCGTTCACGATCGCGCGTACGCAATTCCAAGGCGTGTTCTTCTTCGATCGTAGCGCGATCGGCAGGATCGGGCGCAACGGTCGTTTCACGCAAATGTTCCGTCGTTTCACCAGCGTTATTGCGCAATTCAGCTTCCAATTCTTGGAGACGATTGCGGAAGAAAGCCAATTGGCGATCGTTCATGTAATCCTTTTCAGGCATCTCAAGCAATTCACGCTCGGTCAACAACTTCTTTTTAGTAGCCATAAATCTTTATCCAACAAACGGAAAAGTCCGTTCAAAAATTTACCCTAATTACTCGGGGTTATTCACGCAAATAATGTGTGAGAAATTTTAAGGCCCTATTTATACAGGAAAATAAACTTTCTCGCACTCTTTAATGTCTTTTTTTTTACATCAAGTTAAAAAGATCAGAGTTTTTTGCGGAAAATCAATAACCTATGGAGCATCAACTAAACAAGTTTCAAGCCCCGTAATAATAGCGCTTTCCGGTAAGTTACGACCGATAAAAACGATCTTACTCATCGGTTTTTCGTCAGGCGCCCACTGCGGACCCAAATCGGCTGCCACCAACATGTGAACCCCTTGTGTGATCATTTTTCGATCAACGCCATCCAAATAAATCACACCCTTGTAGCGCAACAAATCAGGACCATAAACTTGCGTAATCGTTCCCCAGAAACGCTCAAGACGGAACGGATCAAAGGGTGTATAGCTCGTAAAGACAAAAGAACCGATCTCATCGCCGTGATGATGGTGGTGTCCCACATCACTTAAGAACTGCGGATCAATATCCAAAACGTCATTGAGGTTAAAACCTTCAATGTCGAGCACCTTGTCAATTTCAACGTCACCCATGTTCACTTTTTCAATCGGTGCACGGGGATTCATTTGACGAAGGCGACTCACCATCTTTTGAACGTCTTCTTCGCTGACTAAATCTGTTTTGGTCAGGAAAATACGATCAGCAAAACCCACTTGGGCTTGGGCTTCCTTTTCATTATCCAAAGCCAAATGACCGTGCTTAGCATCCACTAACGTAATAACGCCGTCTAAACGATAAAACGCAGCGACCGCATCATCCATGAAAAACGTTTGAGCAACAGGGCCTGGGTTAGCCACACCCGTGGTTTCAATGATCACACGATTGAAAGCAATTTCGCCTTTTTCTCGACGGTGGCGCAAATCGGTCAACACACGAGAAAGGTCGCCGCGGATCGTGCAGCAAATGCAACCATTACTCATTTGCACAATTTGCTCTTTATCCGTTTGAACCAACAACGTACTGTCGACGTCTTCCTCACCAAATTCGTTTTCAACCACGGCAATTTGATGCCCATGATCTTCTTTCAAAATACGGTTTAATAACGTGGTTTTACCTGCACCCAAAAAGCCCGTCAAAATCGTGACCGGGATTTGAGGCACCATATCCATTACATCCATCATCAATCCTTTCTTTGTCTCTTAACGAAGAACCAAATGAATACCCTTGAGGTATTCGCCTTCAGGACACGTCATCATTAAGGGGTGATCAGCACCGGCACCTAACCGAGCCACCATCCAAGCTTCGCGCTTAGAGTCAATCACAGCCCCGGCAATCACCTTTTGGAATAAGTCAACATCCATGGCACCCGAGCATGAGAACGTTAACAAGTCGCCATTTTCAGCCACTAAACGCAAGCCCTTCAAATTGATGTCCTTGTAAGCGCGTGCGGCACGTTCAATGTGACGGTGGCTAGAGGCGAATTTCGGCGGATCCAAAATCACCAAATCAAATTCTTTTCCTTCTTCACGGGCTTGGCGCAAATATTCAAACACGTCCGCTTGAACCCATTGCGCACGACTGTCTTCAAAACCGTTGCGCTTAGCATTGCGTTGGGCCATTGCCAATGCTTCAGCCGATGAGTCCACAGAGACCACTTCAGCTGCGCCACCTCCTAAAAGGGCTAATGAAAAACCACCCGTGTAGCAGAAGCAATTCAACGCTCGCATTCCACGGCCGTGACGTTCTTTGAACTCGCGAGCCAACTTTTGTGCCAACAAACGGTTTTCACGTTGGTCAATGTAAAAGCCCGTCTTATGGCCCTTACGAACATCAACACCATAACGCACGCCGTCTTCAACGACTTCGATTTCTTCGGGAGGTTCTTCGCCACGCAAAACACCGATACGCTCTTCCAACCCTTCACGATGACGAGTGGCCGCATCCGAGCGATCAAAAACACCCTTAATCCCCGGTTGAGCCATTAAGATGTCAGCAATGACTTCTCGATAGGCTTCTACACCGGCGGCTTGAAATTGCGTCACAAACCAGTCGCCATAACGGTCAACCACAAGGCCCGGCAATTGGTCAGCTTCGCCAAAAATCACACGAATGGCACTGGTTCGTTCTGCCAACATTTCTCGAGCGGACAATGCCTTAGCGATCTTTTCTTCCAACCAAGCTTGGTTGATTACATCTTCTTCATTAAAAGACCAGCAACGAGCACGAAGCGGAGAGGCAGGAGAGTAGGCAGCCCAAGCTAAAAAGCGTCCGTCAAAGGAGACAACTCGTACCAAATCACCACTTTTTGCCTTGCCGATAACCTTTTGCACTGCCGTGTCATAAACCCACGGGTGACGACGCAATAAAGATCGTTCTTTGCCTTTTTTAAGTACTAAATCCGTCATTTCTATTCTCTTTAAAGAAGAATTTAAATGACGGATTTAGTA